>NZ_DJGY01000010.1:0-16966 GCF_002435675.1 Acetobacterium sp. UBA5834
ATAAAAGCGATCAGATAGGTTTTGCGCTTTTTACCATTAAGAGTCAGATATGGGCCGTGGGAAACATCGGTTTGCCACAGGGTGTTGATATCAACATGGGCGAAACGGCGGCGATCCGACGTATCCGCCACTGATGGCTTTAACAGCTGATGTTTTTTCAGCAGTCGATACACCGTCGAATAGGAACAGTCAGAGCTGGTGAAGTGGCCTTCATGAATGAGCCACTCATGGAACAACTTCACCGATAAATGAATGTTTTCCGTTCGCAGCGTAAGGAGCCGTTTGGCCGATTCTGCCGGTAGCGCCCGGGAAGACCCTTTGTCTGTCCGAACCTTGGGCTTGAGCGCATCAAAACCATGGCGCCGGTACAGCCGGTGCCATTCCAGCAGGGTTTTACGGTTGTAGGAGCGGATGCCATAATGCGGGACATCATGGGTTTTGGCACTGACCTCATCCAGATAAGCCGTGTGGTTTGTGACGGTATCCGTCAGTAACGGCGCAATCAGGCCATAGCGAAATAAAGCAATCAATTCTTTGTCTTTTTCAGTCATTGTAAAAAACCTCCGATTAATTAGATATGAGGTTTTAAGGATCCAGAAAACCAGGTAAGTAGAGCATAACGGATCAATCGATAAAAGGCAAAGCAAAAGCGCTGTGGGACAAATAGTTCTTCAAAAAAATAGGGAAGGATGGTACAATTAAAGTGCCATAAATCCTATCTTAAAATGATCGTGATATCTTTTGCCGAAGATGTGGGGCTTCCCCACCGAGTAGACCATTTCAAGAAGCTTTATGGCTTTTTTATGCCAAAAATCAGGAAAGGCGATGAGCGGATCCTCGCAGATGCGAAAAAATTCAATCAGCCGATTCAGACAAAGTAGAAAACGCCGGGTGATAAAGTGCCGATGCTGATGCGCTAAAGCGCAAGCTGAAGGAATCCTGTTAAAGAAGGTCCAAAGCAGTTCCAGCAGAAATGGAAGGGCCAGCTGAAACCCGGAATGGCAGAAAGAAGGCAGGACACTCACGGTTTTACCGCAATGAATACAGTAATGGCGTTGTACCGGAATGGAGAAGACATCCTCATACCAGATCACATGCCGGTGATAGACACCATGAAGATGGAGCCGCCTGCGCGAATAACAATGAGGACAGCTATCGATGCGAACTTTTTTAGCGGTGTAGAATTCGGTGATATAATCCAGTGGGTGGTCAGAAAAGTGTTCCAGATGAACCATGGTTTGTGCTTCCTTAAAGTGCTTAATGATTAATCATTATACCATAGTTGAAAAGCTCGGTTTAGCCGAAATAATTTGATTAAATCAAGACTGTTTTGACACTTATAATTTGACAATTAACACCGTGATGGACGTAAGAAAATAGGGAATGGCCATCACAACCGCCCCCATCATCACCAGTAAAAAATTTAAAAACATACCGGTAATCCGGGTATCACCATTGGCGATCCGGCCATAAAAATTCAGGACACTGCCGACAATCAATACAAAGCTGATGTACTTGTAGAGCCTGGAGCGGCTAAACGCTGTCAGAATCATGCCTTCCTGCTGGGCATCATTGTGACTGTCTGGGGCTGATATCATTCCATATTTATGGATCAGATAAAAGATTGCCGCCACTGGAAAAATCACCTCCACCGGAGCCAGCGACGGAATCCAGCGGTCTAGCTGGCTGGCCAACACAAAATCGGTGATGGTTCCTAAAAAAAAGGCCCCACCAAAAGAAACCATCAGAAGCATGGCTTTGGTTCGATCCGCAGAATTCTTTCGTTTTTTATACCAGCGAACCAGTAACAGCATCGAAACATAGGTAAAACTGAGATAATAACAAAGAAACATCAGATTAAACCATTTCGCATCTGTCGTGGAAATCCATCCGCCATCGGTTTTAACCATCGCGATGTGACCATATTCCGGCATGCTATAAATCAAAAAAGCGATAAGATTAATCAAAGCCGGGATATAGAGCGCCGCTAACAACAACCCTTTTTTATCGGCTTGACTCCAGGGAGCATTTCTAAGAAGAATAATGACGTGCAGAAAAATACTGTAAGCCACCCCCCAACCAAGTACCGAGAAACGCCGCCAGAACAACGCTTCGGCAGCTGTCGCTGCCGAGTTGGTGGCCGCCCCGGTCAAACTCCAGAGGGCATAACAAAAACACAAGGCCGCAAAGACCCGGTTCAGCCGGGCGTCCTTATTGAGGGTTAAAGTATAGGTGCCCAAAACCACATAGATGACAAATGTCAGATAGAGAGTCATGGAGATGCTATTCTGAAGTGTCATTTGTCCTCCTTAAAAATAATTGATCAACGCTAATTTTTCTAATTATACTATATATATAGTCGAATAATCAATTGGATATTCATTTATTGCGGTAATCAGCACTTATTTTACTGACTGGAATTTAAATGGATTCAAACGAATAGAAAAATGGCCTCCAGCGTCTGGAGGCCATTAAAATCCAAATTAATACCTAGTTTAAACACATCGTAATTCGGTCTGCTCCGCCACTCCGAGCAAAACTCACTGGGACTGTTTAAAAAACGGCGCATACAAAGCCCCCAGCTGGATCGCTTCAATCAGGCTCACCGGGCTGGCAAGACCCTTTCCGGCAATATCCAGGGCCGTTCCATGATCCACTGAGGTACGCAGAAAGGGCATGCCGATGGTAATGGAAATTGTTTTTTCAAAGTCCACCATTTTGGTGGCAATGTGGCCCTGATCGTGATACAGCGACAAAACCGCATCGTATTTGCCTTTTAATGCCAAATGAAAAACGCTGTCGGCACCAATGGGACCCTCCACATCGATGCCAGCGCGACGGGCCGCTGCTACGGCTGGAATCACAGCCTCCACCTCTTCCCGGCCAAACAGACCATGTTCACCACTATGGGGATTCAGACCGGCCACCGCCAGCCGGGGATTTGTCACCCCCAGCCGCTTAAGGGCGATGACACTCTGGTCGATAAAAGCCGCCAGATTTTCCTGGGTAACCAGGTCGCAGGCCTGACGCAATGAAACATGGCGGCTGAGAAAAAACACCCGCAGGTTATGAACCTGAAATAGCGTCAGGGGATTTTTGGTTCCCGTGAGGGCCCCGATTATCTCGGTATGGCCAATGTAGGGCACCTTTGCCGCTTGCAGCGATTCCTTGTTAATCGCAGTGGTCACCAAGACCTGGGCTTTTTTATCAAGACAAAGCCTGGTGGCTACTTCAATGTATTCATAGGCAGCCTTTCCCGTCATCGCCTGCACCGCCCCCAGTTTTAATTGACTAAGCTCTATATTACCCAGATCAATCAGATTAAGAACCCCGGGGAAAAAGTTGCCCTCCCGGGGCTCGTTAATACAATTGATGGTCAGCTCGACCTGTGAATACCTCAGAGCTTGCTTAAGCACCTGTCTATCCCCCACCACAACCAGGTGGGCCATTTCGTTTACAGCTTTATTTGCCAATGCTTTGACGGTTATTTCCGGGCCGATGCCAGCGGCATCCCCCATTGGAATGACCAGTATTGGTTTATCCATCGTATTCTCCTTACTGCCAGGTCACTTATCAAATTCTGGCCTGTTTTTGTGAAACGTTCATCAACAGTTTTTTAATCGAGATCCTGGGCTTGAGCATCAATCAGCTGGTTCAGCAGTGCTTCCAGCTGGCTTTCATCGATGGGCCGGGAAAAATAGTAACCCTGAACGTGATCACATTGATAGATTTTTAAACAATCCAATTGTTCCAATTCTTCAACTCCTTCCACAATCACATCCATGTGAAGGATATGGGCCATCATAATAATCGACTCCATTAAATTCTCATTGGACTTCCTGATAAGCAGATCCCGGGTAAATGCCTGATCAATTTTTAAGGTGTCAATCGGCAGATTTTTAAGATAAGCCAGCGACGAATAGCCGGTACCAAAATCATCCAGTGACATCCGGATGCCGATGGCCTTGAGGCTTTTGAAAATACTGCTGGCCTCTTCAAAGGAATTGATAAAGAGATTTTCGGTAATTTCCAGCTCCAGTAAGCTCGGTTCCAGCTTGCTGCGTTTCAAAACCTCAGCGACCATTGCCGGAAAATTTTCCTGACTTAATTGAACCGGAGAAACGTTAACCGAAATCATCAGCTCCGTGGCCATTTTCTGGTTGATCGCCACGATCTGACGACAGGCAGTTTCCAGTACCCAGGCCCCAATCGGGACAATCATGCCAGTGGTTTCGGCAATATGAATAAATTCCAGCGGTGAAACCCGCCCCAGCTGAGGATGATCCCAGCGGATCAGGGCTTCAAAACCCCGAATTTTTTTATTCCTGACATCGATTTGCGGCTGGTATTGCAGAAAAAACTCGTTATTTTTCAGCGCTGACCGCATCGAATTCTCCAGGGTCATATTCCGAATCAGATTTTGCTTCATGGCACTTTCAAAAAAAGCATGCTGGGAGCGGCGTCCCTGCTGTTTGGCAATATCTGCCGCAGTATTGGCATATTGCAAGAGTTCTTCAACATCCAGGGCATCATCAGGATAAATTGCGATGCCAACGTGAAAACGGAGATAGACATTATTCTCATGATAGGTCATAGCCTGGTTTAAAACCCCCTGAAGTCTTTCAATCTCGACCAGGGCATCGTCTGCTTGTTCCAGCTCCGTTAGTACCCGGATAAAATTGGAACCATTAATCCGAGCCACAAAGCCATGGGCACAGTTTAAGGCCAGCAGCCGGGCCCCCATCATTTCCAGAATCTTATCGCCAAAGGAAGGGCCATAGGTATCATTGATCCGCTTAAAATTATGGATGTCAAAACAGATCACCGCAATCTTCCCCTCATTATTCTGAATCAATTGGCTAAGCTGCTCCGTCAGATAGGCAGCATTGGGCAGTCTGGTCTGAGGATCATAATAAGCCAGCACCTTTAGGGCATCATCCCGCTCCTTCACCGAGGCCACCATGCCGTTAAAATTAGTCGTCAACTGATCAAATTCGTCAAAACGATTATCGGTATCAATGGGATGATAATCGCCAGCGGCAATTTCCTTTGTCTGGCGGTTCAGTTCCCCAAAGGAATGGTTAATGTCTTTAAACACCAGACGGGCAACAAACCGTGATAACAAGACCAGCAACAAGGTGAACAACAGCATCATTCCGACAAACGATCGCAGGGCACCATAAATTGAATCATAGGATTCATAAACGAAGACATGCCAGTCGGCATTGATAACATCCGCATGACTGACCATGGCGGTTTTGCCTTCGTAGGTAAAGGCATGAATCTGATCGCCGGTTTTTGCCTCCGGATGAATGGCCTGATAATTGGCTTCAATTTCCCGCTGGAAAACCTTGGTGATATCCGGATGGGAAATAAAAACTCCATTGCCGTCGGTAATGGCGACGGTTACCGTATCCCCAAAGGTTCGGATATGATTTCCAGACAGCATGCTGATTTCTTCCAGATTTAAATAAGCCACCAGAACCCCATCACCGTGTGGAATGGCAATGGTAATGGTGGGCTGTCCCGTTTGTTGCGAAATGAAGGAAGACGATACAAAGGGTTTCCCCGTTGCTTTGGGTTCGGTAAAAAATGGCTGTCCAGTACGATTGGCCCCCAGAATATTGGCGTTTTGGGGGGCCGTGTTTTTGACAATTCCCTGGCCATCTAAAATTTCAAAGCCCTCAATGGAGTCCGAATTTTCCAGCATTCCGTTTAAATAACGCTGGATGGTTGTCTCATCCTTTAGTGTGCCATCATCAAGCAAATCATTAATCTGTTCCAGCTCCTGAAATGAATCATCCATAAAATCAGCCATCCGTTGAGCGATAGTTGCTGCAATCATGGTGTTTTTTTGATCCATATCTTTCCGTAGATAATCATAAATTATCGGCGTCGCCAATAACCCCACAAGAATCAGCGGGATGATGATGGACAGCATGTTGTTAATCAGAATAAAATCTCGCAGTTTCTTAATTCGCTTCATTTGCTACTCCGCCTTTGTAAATTGACCATTCTTAACGACGTATTCATAAATAGTCCGGCTGGCATCACCGTAGCCATCAATGGTTATTTCGTTCTGCAGCCCCGGATAGATGCCTTTTTGCAGGATTGCTTGTTTGACCGTTTCCGGGTTGGGATTAGCGGTTTCTGCTACGGTGTTAAGCAGTAACATGGTGGCTTCATAGGTGTATACCGCTGCAAAGGTCGGTTCCGCACCATACTTTTTTAAATAGTTGTCCCGGAAAGCCATGTAGGCCGGGGCCTGCGATTCCAGATCAATGAGGCTGGTGATTGTGACCCCTTCAACTGCTGCGCCCCCCTGTAAGAGCAGATCATTATTCATCGACCAGGCCGCCAGATAAATCGGTGTCTGATTATTCAGCTTATAAAACTGCTGACAAAACATGGCGGCATCAAACGATGAGACCAGAATCACAATGCTATCGGACTGCGTGCTTAAAACCCGCTTAGCAATATCCAGGTAGTTGGTGCTGTTACTCGCTAAAAAGGCTTCTTCATAAATAATTTGCCCACCCACGGGTGCTATTTCCTGAGCAATTCGGTCTTTTACTGTTTTGGTGTATGCCAGATTCTGAGATTCATAAATCACTGCTACCTTCTTCCCGACGCTATCTTTTACCATACTCTCTTTGATGACTGCCGCCTGATCACTGTTTGGTGAAATAACACCGATGACATGGTCGTCCTGACCAAACAGGGTGGTTGCACTCATGGTCGGATTAATCATCAACATATCCTGACTGTTGACAAAGGGCACACTCAAGGTCGCCATGTTGCTGGTCATATGACCAACGATAAAAGAAATCCCGGCTTCCTGAAGTTCCCGATCAACCGCCAGGCCCACTTCCGGGTTATTCTGATCATCCTTAATTACCACTTCCACTGCCTTGCCATTAACGCCCCCGGCCGCATTTACTTCTTCCACTGCCATCAAAAGGCCATTGCGTCCGTTTACCCCCAGCTCCGAGGTGCTGCCCGTAAGACTGGCTACAAAACCAATCAACACTGGTTTTTGTGCAAGACACGAGCTCAGACATAAAACAGTGACGCTCAACAGCACCAGTGTTGAAAAGAGCTTCTTTGATTTCATGGACAGGACCTCCTTTGGGTATTCGCTGATGCAGGTTTTTAACCCGATCAATTACTAAAAAAGTGATTGCTATCAGTATACCCTTATTTGTCTCCTACTAACCTGTTATGCTGGTCATACCTGCTAAATTTTTACACACTCTCCCCTGACGGGTTCGACTACCGCATCATGCCCAGATCCGACTTGCGATTATTCCGGGAAAAGTTTTTAAGAATTATCTTAGACCATTTTTCGATCCAGAACAAGTGATAAATTGTCAAGCTTATGGTTATTTTTCTCGGCTGGTTCAAGGCGTTTTTAAAATCTACCAGAAGCTCAGTAAAAATTTATATTTAGCCCCGCTCAAGCTGTTTATATTTTTAATCCCTGGGTAAAAATCTGATCAACAAGTTGCTTTCTTATCGCTTGATCTGATGTCTGTTTTAAGCTAAACTAGGGCTACTCTGTTTTATCAACGACGATCAATTTTTTCATCAGTGATGATGAGTCAAAGGAGAAATAAAATGAACCAGAAAAAAGGATTACTTGTAAAAATGTTACTGTCCATCGGCTTGCCAGTTGCGATTATTTTTGCCATTGTGGCAGGGATATCGCTGTATGTCGTGAATCAGGCTATCACCCGGATCACTGTCAATGAGCTATCGGCCCGGTCGCAGGCAGTTTCAAACGAAATTGAAAGCTATTTTACTACCTATCTGGAAACGGCCAACCAGTTGTCGACCAACCCCGAGATTCGCAGCTATTTTGAACAGGTCACTCCGGGCGTTGGCATTACCACCACCCCCAATTTTCCTGAAATTAAGCAGACCCTGGACAATGTGGTTGCCACCGATCCGGAAAATATCCGGGTAGCCTGGGTAGCCGATGTCGACTCCAGTCAGTTTACCCAATCCGATGGTTCCTCGTCCGACGGAACCTACGACATCAACGCCCGGCCCTGGTATCAGGAGCTGGTGGCCAAAAAAGAGGTCTTCATCTCCGAGCCCTATCTGGATGTAGTCACCAATGAAATTATTGTCAGTGTGGTAGCACCCGTCTTTAAGCCCGGTACCCTGGATCTCATCGGTGCCACCTGTGTGGATGTCTCCATTGATCGGATAAAAGAAATCATCGCTGAAAATAAAATTGGCGAAACCGGCTTCTTCGTGGTTTCCACCAACAGCGGAATGGTCTTTGATCATCCCAACCCAGATTTTATCAACGGCCCCCTCAGTGACACCGATCTCTCGGAGAACATCATCGCTGCCCTGACTGATAAGACCGCTGGCCCCATTGCCTATGACTCGGCGGGCACTGCCAGCCAGGGTTATGTTACCGAAATCGGGGATACCGGCTGGGTCCTGGCCACCGGTCTACCCACTGCCGAATTCAATCAGTCTTTTGCAACCATCCAAACAATGATGCTGGTGATCTTTGGCCTCGGTCTGCTGGTTATCATCGGCCTGATTGTCCTATCCACCCGCAGCTTTATCCAGCCGATTACCAAACTAGCCGAAGCCGCCGATCAACTGGCCCTGGGTGCCGTTGACATCGACTATAGCATGGCCAATGATGCCAAAGCCGATGAAATCGGTGAACTGACCAAATCCTTTGTCAACATGGCCGAAAATATCCGGGATCAGGCTGAAGCGGCCCAAAACATGGCCCAGGGAAATTTATCCATTGATATTCAACCCAAGTCTGATCAGGATGTTCTGGGTAACAGTATGGTTTCGATAAAAAATGCCATCGGCAATCTGGTTGCCGATACCATCATGCTATCCGATTCCGCCATTCGTGGTGATTTTACCAAACGGGCAGAGGTTAGCAACCATGCTGGTGACTATGCCAAGGTTATTGCCGGTGTCAACCAGACCCTGGATACCGTCGTTGATAATATGTTCTGGTATGAAGCAATCATTGACGGCATCCCCTTCCCGGTTCACGTCACCGACATGGATATGAAATGGACCTTTATGAACCGGGCCTTTGAAGATTTGATGATCAAAAACGGCGTCATCAAAGATCGGGTTTCAGCCTGCGGCATGGATTGCTACAATGCTGGCGCCAACATCTGTCAGACTGAAGGCTGTGGCATTCGTCGTCTGGTTGATCAGGGTCTGGCCGACTCCTACTTTGAATGGGTTGGACGCAATAATAAGCAGGATACCGCCTACCTCAAAAATAAAAAAGGTGAAAACATTGGCTTTGTCGAAATCGTCACCGATTTGACCCCCATTATCCGGGTCAGCGATTATACCCATGCCGAAGTTACCCGTCTGGGCGATAACCTGATGCGGTTAGCCCAGGGAAATCTGGACTTTGATATGAATATCAGTGAAGCTGACGAATACACCAGTGAGGTCAGCGTTCAGTTTAACGAAATCAGTCATAGCTTAACGGCCGTTAAAACTTCCATCGGTGACATGATCGAAGGTGCTTCGATGATTTCCAATGCCGTAATTGATGGTAATCTTCAGACCCGAGCAGACGCCACTAAATTTAATGGTGCCTGGCAAGAACTTGTCGGCGGGATGAATGCCATTCTTGACGAAATCAATAAACCACTCGGTGAAGTCATGGTGGTCATGGACGCCATTTCAAACGGTAATCTCCATGAGCGTATTACGGGTAATTACAGCGGTGATATGGATGCTCTTAAACAAACAGTTAACACCACTGCCAGTCGTCTGGAAGCAGTTGTTGGTGAAATTACTGAAAAAATCGAACAGCTATCCAAAGGGAATCTTAATATCGAAAACGCCCGGGAATTCCGGGGCGATTGGATTACCATTTCAAATGCCATTAATGTCATTATTCAATCGCTGAATGATGTTATGGGTGATATCAACGTGGCTGCCGAGCAAGTTGCCTCCGGCTCCGGTCAAGTCTCCGCTGGCAGTCAGTCCCTAGCCCAAGGCTCCACCGAACAGGCCAGCTCGGTTCAGGAGCTTACCGCCTCGATTGCCGAAATTGCCGATCAGACCAAAAACAACGCCGTCGATGCCAATAAAGCCAGAGAACTGGCTGATACCGTCAAAGACCACGCCGCCAAAGGCAATGCCCAGATGTCACAAATGCAGAACTCGATGGTCGCCATCAATCAGTCATCGGAAGACATTTCCAAAATTATCAAGGTCATTGATGACATTGCCTTCCAGACCAATATTCTGGCCCTCAACGCCGCTGTCGAAGCCGCCCGGGCTGGTCAACATGGTAAAGGCTTTGCCGTCGTTGCCGAAGAAGTTCGTAGCCTGGCCGCCCGTAGCGCCGACGCCGCCAAGGAAACCACCGCTTTAATTGAAGGCTCCATCGACAAGGTTCAGGAAGGAACCAAAATTGCCGATGATACTGCCGCCGCTCTGGATGACATCGTCGCCGGTATCGAAAAGGTCACTACCTTAATTGGTAATATTGCCGTCGCTTCCAATGAGCAGGCTTCGGGAATTGCCCAAATTGACACCGGTGTGGAACAGGTGGCCCATGTCGTTCAGCAAAACTCCGCCACTGCCGAAGAAAGCGCCGCTGCCAGTGAAGAGCTGTCCGGCCAGGCCGAGCTGCTTAAACAGCTGGTTGACACCTTTAAGCTCCGCAGCAAAGGGAAATCCTATGCCGCTGCAACCCCTGCCGTTAAAGAAGTTCAAGAAACCATAAAACCAGTCCCCACACCCAGCATCGACCTGGGCGATATGGACATGGATAAATACTGATACCTCACCCGTTCCTACAGCAACCAGGCACCCTTATAGGTGCCTCTTCAGACTGTCAAAAAAGCTAACCCAGTACCGACAATTGTAATATCATGTTGTGTGCCTCGAGGCGAACAGTTGCGCTAAAACGGCTATAATTAGCCGAATATTTAATTGCAACTGTACGAATTGTGCGCATACAACAGATTTACAATTAGTCGGTACGGTAGTTTAGTGCCAACCTCAACGGCACCCCCATAGGTGCCTGTTTAATTAAGATGACTGACAAACGATTATACCTAAAATTAGCTTAAATCTTCTCCCGTTTTAAACTTATATGCGAATATGTCGATATATAAACATGAAGTAATCGTTTACTGTGAAAGCAATTGTTTTTTTAATGTACCATCCAGAAAGGAGCATCATCATGAAATCAGCACAAGATCCCCATCCAACAACGGTAAAAATCCGTTTATCCACCAAATTAACAGCCTTCACCACCCTGATTCTGGCGGTGGCGGTAATCACCCTGGGCCTGATTGCGATCAATTTGGGCGCAGCGGCCCTGACCAGTGAATCCAGTTTTCAGGAAGAAGCCTTTGCCACCGAAGGAGCCGGACATATCGGCGCCATCGTTTCCGGCAATCTGGGAAAACTGGATGAAATTGCCCTCCGGGCCCGAACTGCCACCATGGACTGGAACACCCAGGTGACCTCCATTGCCGGTGACGTGGAACGTTTAGGCTATCAGGATATTGCCGTCATGGATCTTAACGGCAATGCTCGCTATATACTTGGCGGTCAGGAATTTAAATCCGAAGGCCAATTCTGGTACGAAGACGGTTTTGCCGGCAATACCTCGATTTCCGATGTCGCCATCAGCAAGGTCACCAACGAACCAGTGGTCTTTGAAGTGGCACCAATCAAAAGTAATGGTCAGGTGGTTGGCCTTCTGGTCGGACGCCGTGATCCCACCTTTATGCTGGATATCACCAATGGCATGGGCGATGGCGAGCGTAAATACGGCATGGTTATTAACCAAGATGGTGCCGTTATGGCCCATCCCAACGAACAGCTTATTCTCGATCAAGCCAATATTTTTAAAGATATTGAAACGAATGGACCATTAAAAGAACTTGGGCTGGCCATAAAAGAATTAGGTGATGGTCAAAGCGGAAATATCTCTTATAATTACCTGGGAGAAACAAAACTAGCGTATACAAGTGCCATTCCGGGAACCAACTGGAACCTCATCGTCATCAAATTTGAAGATGATGTCCTGGCCCCGATCAATCATCTGCGCAACGTCATTCTGATTGCCGCCTTGATTATTTTGCTGGCCGGTGGTGTTGCTACCTTTATCCTGGCCCGAAAAATTTCCAACCCAATTGTATCATTAAACCAGATGATTAAAGAAATGACCCAGGGACATCTCAGTGATCGACTGGAGGTAAAATCCCAGGATGAGGTCGGGGAAATGACGGCTTCGATGAATCAACTGGCGGATGACCTCCAGAATGTCGTTATTGCCACCATGAACCAGATTTCCAACGGCGATGTTTCAGCCGATATTGAATTACGGGATGCCCAGGATGAAATTGCCCCGGCCCTTAAACTGACCATCGAAACCATCCGTGGTTTGATCTCCGAGGCCACCATGCTGTCTCAGGCCGCTATTGCTGGTCAATGGGAAACCCGGGGCGATGCCGATGCCTTTAAGGGTGGTTTTAGAGAAATCGTTCAGGGGGTCAACGCCACCCTCGATACGGTAGTGGATCAGATGGTCTGGTACGAAGCAATCATCGATGCCATCCCCTTCCCCCTTCATGTTACCGACAACGATATGAAATGGACCTTTATGAATAAACCGTTTGAAGATTTGATGATTGCCAATGGTGTCATTAAGGATCGAAATTCTGCCTGCGGTATGGATTGCTACAACGCCAATGCCGATATCTGTCGAACTGAAGGCTGTGGAATCCGCCGTCTGGTCGATCAGGGCTTAACCGACAGCTACTTTGAATGGGTTGGCCGAAGTAATAAGCAGGATACTGCTTATCTTAAAAACAAGAAAGGTGAGAACATTGGTTTCGTGGAAGTTGTCACCGATTTAACTCCGATTATCCGGGTTAGTGACTATACTAAAAATGAGGTCACCCGGCTCGAAAATAATCTCAGCAGCCTGGCTCAAGGCGATCTCAACTTTGATATCAATGTCGGCGAGCCGGATGAATATACCGCAGAAGTGAGTATTCAATTCCACAAAATCGGTGATACCCTGGCCGAGGTTAAGCAATCGGTGGGCAATCTGATTGATGATGCCAGCATGCTGGCCCAGGCCGGTATTGATGGCAAACTCAGTACCCGGGCCGATGCCAGTCGACATCAAGGCGACTTTGCCAAAATTGTCAATGGCGTCAACGCCACTCTGGATGCCGTTGTTGCTCCGGTCAAGGAAGCGTCTGATACCCTCCAGGATCTTGCCAAAGGCAATCTGAACACCGGCATGGTTGGCAATTATAACGGCGATTACACCCGTATTAAAAATGACATGAACCAGACCGTCGCCTTCCTGAAAAACTATGTCGATGAGATCGCCAAAACCCTACTGGAAATGGGTCAGGGTAATCTCGATATCGAAATCACCACCGACTATCTCGGCGATTTCCAGGCCATTAAAACCGGTCTCAACGGCATTGCCGCCACTCTCAGCGAAACCATGTCCGAAATCAATGAAGCTGCCGGTCAGGTTGAAGCCGGTGCCCGCCAGATTTCCGATGGCGGACAGGCCCTGTCTCAGGGCACCACTGAACAGGCCAGTGCCATCCAGCAGCTCAACGCCTCCATCGAAGAAGTAGCCGGTGAAACCAAGAAAAACGCCACCAATGCCAATGAAGCCAACGAACGGGCTTTAGAGGTTCGCAGCAATGCCGAAGTCGGCAATGAACAAATGACCAAGATGGTTTCAGCGATGATTGACATTAACGAATCCTCCAAGAGCATTTCTAAGATTATCAAGGTTATTGACGATATCGCCTTCCAGACCAATATCCTGGCCCTCAACGCCGCTGTTGAAGCCGCCCGGGCTGGAAGCCACGGCAAAGGCTTTGCCGTCGTCGCCGAAGAAGTTCGCTCGCTGGCCGCCCGCAGCGCCGAAGCGGCCAAGGAAACCACCGGACTGATTGAAGGCTCAATTGACAAGGTCGAAGCCGGTACCCGAATCGCCGATGAAACCGCCGCCAGTCTCGTTGAAATTCTCAACGAAATTGAAAAAGTAACCGGTCTGGTCGGTAACATCGCCCGAGCCTCCAACGATCAGGCCACCGAAATCGCCCAGATCACCCAGGGCATCGAACAGGTTTCCACCGTTGTTCAGACCAACTCTGCCACCGCTGAAGAAAGTGCCGCCGCCAGTGAAGAACTGTCCGGCCAGGCACAAATGCTCAAACAGATGGTGGGTGCTTTTAAACTAAAGAAAAAAGGTGCCGCCCATCACACCTCTCCGAGGCCACCGGTCGAAAAACCAGTGAAGCAAAAAGACACTGCCGAAACTTCACCCCAGATTGTTCTGGATGATCTGGAGATGGACAAATATTAAAAAAAACAGGCATCCGCTGCGATGCCTGTTTTTTATCTGAAATCGAACTATTTTAGGGTATCTTCACCATCTTGTCTAATGGTTTCGGTTGACGCTTCAATAATTGCGGTTCCTTCTTCCATCTCAATGATCTCATCAATCATAAGCAGCTCGCCGTCGTTGTCATTCCGTTCATCTTTTAGTTTTTTATTGGCGAACAGCACATTGTAACAAATGAAGCCCACGCCAACAACATAGAGGAAAAGATAGACAACAAAATTAATAAAGGGGATATAGCCCAGAATGATCGCTGCCGCAGCGATGATCAAGATTGAAACAAAAGAGCTAAGCAGTGGTTTCATCTTATCATCAAAGAAGCGGGTCAAAAGTTTGGATAGAACCACCGCAGCCACCGGCATCGCTAGAATCGTCAATGCGATAATCCCAAAGGTCATGGCAACTCCAAACGGCGCATAAATAATAAAGGACACGATCAACAACAATGGGGTAATGAAGAAAAATCCGGCCCCGATTCCCAGCGATGCCAGAATATGCTTTTTGGCTATCACTGAAGTATTGGCGTTAAATTCTTTGGTCATAAAGGTAATCAGCAACCAGATAACCAGAATAAAGGCCAGTTTGGTAATGATTGATAAAAGAATCGAGCCAACAGATGGTCCTTTATCTGCTTCAACTGCCTGTTCTTTCGATACCTTTTCCCAGCTGACTTCCGGCGCATTGGCACCGGGTGCGACAACCGCTTCATTGGCACTACGGTTATTAATTGGTCCGACGATCGTTGCACCATTGTTAATGGTTAACTGATCCACATCGGTTTCCACAAAACCGTTGATCGTGCCGTTAATTGAGACATTGCCAGCACCAGCCCGAAGATTTCGACCAACGATTCCATCAATATTCACATTAGCTGCCGCAAGATAGGCATCCCGGTTAATAGTGGCTGATTTGCTGATGGTCAGATCAGAACAGCCAGCAAAAAGATCCCGGGTTACCTCACCATTGATGATGACCTGGTTGGCACCGGTATAGAGATTTCCGTTAATTTTACCGTTGACCGTTACCGTATTTGCCGCTGCAAAAACGTCACCGTTATATTCCCCATCCAGAGTGATGGCATTACCGGCAAAAAAGGTGGTGGTGTCAAACACCGAATTGGCAGTGATGTTTGAACCGGCAAAGGCGAATTCCGTATTGGGAACCGTTGCTCCCTCAATATTTACATTTCCCGCTGAATCTTCGTAAGGCCTGATATCGCTATTGGTGGCCCCAAAAGCGGTGGAAACCGTAATAAGCAATACCATCACCATCATAAAAAACGACATACTCATTCTTTTTAACATTTTTCTTCTCCTTCAAAATTTTTTTATTGGTAATTGCGAAACTGCCGTGAGCTTTGCGCCCAGTTTCGCACGAAACACCAGAAGAAATCGCGATGCGAATTTCTTCGAGGTCGCGGGCAGTCGCCAACTACAAGCAAGCTTGTGATTGGCTCGTTGCCTTCGCGAATTTTTACACTGTACGGCGGACAGTTCTCTGAACTGTTCGCCTACACGTTACAAAATTGTTTATGGAAACTGCACACAAAGCAACCATTGTTCGGTGTTTTTTCATTTCGCAATTACCTATTTTTTTATTAAGTCTAACAGAAGTGACTCTCATTTTTTAAATAATTAATCATCACTCCGGTTCCGACACAAATAACGATTGAAATTAAAAACGACATGGCAGTAAGACTGTTCTTAAGCACCTCCGAATAACGGATGACGATGCTGGTGAAGACCGTCATGATGGTTACATCCCCGGTTTGGGCAAAGACAATAAAGCGCATTACCATCACTGAAAAGGCAATGGACAAGATATAAAATAAGGCAAACAAATCTGTATTTCTGGCTTTTTCCAGGCTGGCCTGATTGATCTGCTTCATAATCTCCAGCTTTTTGCTGGTGAAGGGAATGGCATTGCCATAATTTTTCACAGCGGTTTCGTTAAAACCCAGACAGGCCATCATTTTATCCAGTTCGTTCATGGTCACATTCCTCCTTCATACAGGTTTTTGAGTTTTTTACAGGCCCGGTTCAACCGGGAAGACAGGGTTCCCATGGGAATATTTAAAAACTCACAGATTTTTTTATAATCCCAGTCATAATAATAGCGGAGGATCACCGCCCCTTTCAACTCGTGTGGTAACTGATCCAGTGATTTTTGAATCTCCCCAAAATCCAGAGAATCGATATTATCATAGCTCAGGGCTTCGTCTGTAAAAAGACGCTCGCTATTCTCCTGATCATCCAGATAAATCATGGTTTTGTTTTTTCGTAAGAGATCAAAGCTGGTATTATGGACGATTTTCAAAAACCAGTTTTTAAAACTGCTGCCTTGCCGATATTGTCTGATTTTGCTAAATGCTTTTAAAAAACTTTCTGCGACCACATCCTGTGCGTCAAATTCGTTCTTCAGAAGAGAATAGGCATAAACATAGGCATACCGCTCATACCGCTGGACAAGGGGTTCAAAATACTCGGAATTTCCGGTTGCGATATACTTTTTAATCAAGGCATCATCGGCTGTTAGTGATTTCCTGAGCTG
>NZ_DJGY01000001.1:0-31776 GCF_002435675.1 Acetobacterium sp. UBA5834
GAACTATTATTGACAATTCCAATACTTCTTTAGCAGCCTGTTTTTCTCTTTTAAAATGGTTTTATTGTCACATTTGATTAATAAATCAGCGTATTCAGCCAGCACCTTAAATGTTTCGGCATGTTCTGGTTCAATATCTGCTGTGATGTCGTTCACCGTTAAATTCAAATTCAATACCTCCAGGGTTAAATTATTTATTATGGGAAGAGGTCTACCCTCACTGAAAATAACACCATTCAAGACGTATTGCAGCTCTAAGGCCGGCCCCAAATGCATCAGCTTCAGCCTCAATAAGTTTGGAATAATTTTCGTCTCTTTGTTCACTCTCACGGCTGTATTTCTTCATATCTATTTTATTTCGATGTAAATAATGATGCCCTAATTCATGGGACAATACTTTTGAGGCTTGCTTGAGGTCATTTTTTAATAATTCCCCAAGATATATACTCGAACAAGATTCGCTATTCACAAGATAAATACCCAGGTCGCTATCTCTGGCCCATGCAAAATCAATCCGCGATTGTTTAGTATATTGCTGCAATATTTTGAATACTTTTTCTTCTTTTGTCACGCTTTGAATTCTCACTTTCTTTTAATTTATGCTGCTGCAAATCTGTTTATGACCGGCGGCCCTTTCAATGGCCTGTAATGATGGTGGGTATACTCGTATCAAATCTGCCTGTTTTATCGTCCCTATCAGGACATCAGACAATAAATTTCTGAACCCCTGTAGCTGCTCTACCTCTTCCGGGGTGATGCCCTCGACCTTGACAGCCTCGAAATACTTCACCGCATAAAATAACAATAAGCATCTGGCCTTATGATCGGATCCGGCCGCCATGGCTTTGGCTGTCCGGGTCATGCCATCCAGGTAAAGCAGCCGGTAGGGTCTGTCTGGTAATGCGTCAATGTGGTTATGCATTGGCTCCCACTCCTTTCAAGCATTTTATAACGCCCTAAAAGCTGCTCACCATCAAGGCCACATAAGATATCACCCATAAAATCAAGGGCTGACAAAACCTCATCAGCGGGGCTATTGATGCTCAACAGCGTGTTTTGGGCCATCTCTACGGCCTCTTTTACCAGTAGTAACTCTGTGTATTGTGTTCTCATGGGTACAAGCTCCTTCCTGCATTTACAGGCTATGCAATCTGTGCATTGATCCGCAATCCATAATACAAACCATTACCGCCGACGATCTGTTTTAATGCCCCTTTTAGGGCCGTTCCAAAGTCCATGACCTTTGATAACCATTCAGCAACCGAAGAGGCCAGATAGCCCACACAGTAGGAATTTCCGTGGATCGTGGCCACTACTTCAACGGTGTCTGATTCAAAGTAGCCGGTGGTGTTTCTTTTAAGACTGATGGTTACTTCTGATGGGTCATACTGCTTCATGTGGTCAATGGCTGTTTGTCGTTTCCCCTGGGTGACACCTTTAACAACAAGTGTTTTACCTTTGGCCAGCTCCCAGGCTCTTTTGAATGCCTGGCTTTTGGTTAAGCCGGTGGTGGCCAGTTTGTTGGCGGTTCTAGCGATTTCTGATAGGTTATACATGGTGGTGACTCCTTTCAATTACTTTACTTGATAGTGAAATTATACACCCAAAAGTAAAATAAGTCAACACTACACAGTAAAATATTTTACTCTATTGTAAAGTTTTATCTTCTGGTGTATAATTCGAATAGTGGAGGTGATTTAAATGAGTAATGAAGAAATCACATTAATAAAGAATGAAGTGAAAAGCGAAATAACCAAAAGAGGTTTTACGTTATCGGATGTACTTAAGGTGTGGAACGAACGACTTCCAATGGGTGAAAAAGAAATGACTCTTTCTAATTTATCCAATAAGTTATCAAGAGGTACTGTAAAATACGCAGAAATAAAGCTGATTGCGGACATTATCGGCTGTTCGATCAGGTGGGAACCAAAAGACCAATAATCCCGGCGATATTATGGAATACCTGGAAGAGGAACCAGACCCCCAATAGATCGGCTGAAAATTCAGCACATCTTTACAGGCCTGTAAGGAGAGGATCAATCAAAGACCTCTTCTTTTTTATTTTCTGGATCGTGTCGTAAATGTCGAGAATGTCATAAACTCCAGAGACCTTTATTTTACAGACTTTCCAGCAGCATGGTTTAGTGTGGTGTTTTGTCGTAAATGTCGTAAACCCATGAAATTAATGTAATAAATGTAATTAATTCACAAACACCTGTTTTATGCGGTTATCAGCACCTCGTATTTTTAATCAAATAAATGGAATAATGAAATTAATTAAGCCACAATCTATTAATAATCTTGACATGCGTACAAATTATACGTATAATATAGATGTAGGGAGGATAGCAAATGACAACACGGGAAATAATGAAAATCTTGAAAAAGGACGGTTGGTTTGAAATTGAAACCAATGGCTCACATGTTCAGATGAAACACCCAACAAAGGAAGGGAAAGTCACCGTCGTTAAACATTCGGGCGATCTTCCCAAGGGAACACTTAACAGCATCCTCAAACAGGCAGGGCTTAAATAGCCCTGTCACCCTATAAATAAAAGGAGTTGATAACAATGCGTAAACTAACTTATTTAGCAGTATTAGAACCAACAACCGACGGTTATGGCGTTTACTTTCCAGATCTTCCCGGCTGTATCAGCTTTGGAAAAGACATTGAAGATTCTCAGCAAATGGCAAAAGAAGCTTTAGAGCTTCATATTTACGGTATGGAAAAGGATAATGATCCGATTCCTGAACCTTCCCGTTCTTTAGATAAAGAAGATGCAGAGGCTGGTATTATTACGGCTATTACCGTTTTACCTGACTTGGTAAAGAATGATATGGAAAACCGGCGTGTTAAAACTAATGTGACCATACCAGCATGGCTTAAAGATGCTGCCGAATCCAACCATGTCAATTATTCCAAATTGTTGGAAGCCGCCTTAATTGATTACCTGAATGTGAAAAGGGAAGTCTTGAGATAAGTATCAGAAAAACCACATAAGCCCGGGCCAGTGCCTAGGCTTTTTTATTTGCTCAAATTTGAGCCCAAAACGACGGACAAAATTGTCCACCGTGGGGCGCTGTTCTATTATGCATGGTATGCACTTTTCAGATATGACAACCGGTCACACCCGGCTTTTCAGATGTGCATGATCTGCATACCCGGCCTAAAGTGACAATCGGTCACAATAGCCTGTAAAGTCAATAATCTTGACAATTCAGATGTCAACGGTTTTGACATCCGGTTTCTAAAGTCGGTGATCCCGACAATTCAGGTGTCAGTTTTACCGACATCCGGTTTCGCTCGTCAAAATTGCGGAACGAGATATGAGGGATTAATTTAACTTGCCGGTAACTTGCTACCGTCATTCGTGTCGGTACCAGATCCCCGGTCCCTAAGGGTATTCCCAACTTGGTAATACCTCGAAGAGGGTATCCCCAACTTGCGGATACCTTTCCGCAAAATTGCGGTCATCTTCGGGTGTGGTATAGCCTATACCACACCAGTTTTATAATTGGCGTTCCTTAATCCGGGGTATATGGCATTTCACCACCCACCGGCAATATTTCCACAGGTACAAACTAAGCACCACCCAACAAAAACGGCTCTATGAGGCTGTCAGAGGGTTATTTTGTGGCAATATCAGTGTCGATTTTTAGACGGTGGGTATCACCATGTCGCAGCTGAAAATTCAGCTGCGATACCCGACAATTTGGCGGACATGGCCTTTATGTCATCCGTTTTGGATGATATGAAGATGGGGTAACGTTTCATTACCCCGTCACGTGGGGATTCTCCGCTACGTGATCGCCTCAATTTTGAGGGCACCTATCAAAACCCATATTTGGGGTCTGACCAATTTTGAGCACACCCATTACAGCGGAAAAGTCCGTTCTATTTGGCGGCGGAAAATTCCGCTGTGACATTTGGTGACCGAGTTTTCGGGAACCAGATTGGCTGTAAATTACTCCGATGTTTTAACCCCCGAATTTTCGCTGGTTAATCTCATCCCTCAATTTTGAGGTGTGAGGTCTGTGCAATTTTGCGTACACCCCACAGAGCCGAATTTTCGACTCTATTGACTCCTGAATCTTAAGGAGTCAGATCGGCGCAATTTTCCGCAGGTGTTTCTTCCACAATTGGAATAAAGTATTGGTTTCCGTTTTTTCGGATACCAATTACCCAGGTACTTTCTTTCATTTTTAGAATAAAGTCTTTTGTTTCACATTTTTGTGACACCAATCGCCTGCGGTACCACCATGGTACTTTCGGTCATTTTTGAGCAAAAGTCTGAACCCTCAGATTTTTCGGAAAGTTCAGAGGATACTTTTTCCGATTTTTCCGATAAAGTCCAACTTTTTGACTTTGATAAAGTATACCTTTCAAACAGCTAACTCTTCAAACACGAGAGCGCCACTTTTTAAGGGCTTGCCTATTAATAGGGGGTATACCAACGCTACTCGGCTATATAGCTTGATTTCAAAGCTTTTTAGGGTGCAATAACCCGGAACTTTAACGCTGGTTTATTACGCTTTTCTTTCTATAAGCCCTTTTGATCTATGATTACCATTCCCAGCGCCTGATTATGTAACGCCTCCATTTTTTCACCTCTGGCCGGGCGGATTCTTTTTCTGGCTTCCTGATAGTCCAGCCCCTCAATGTATAGCAACACCAAGAGCAGCTGATACTTTGGCCGCCCCACAGAATTTATTATTTTACTGGTCTCTATCCTAATTCTGGCTGATTCGGTAATCTCTGCACTGACTTGTTTTCTTAAGGGTGCAAGGTCGTTAAGGCGGTCGTGCAGGTCTTTTTTATCGCCGCCCTGAACTTTGTCGGGCCTGATATAAGATTTTGCCATGGTTGCCCGTTCATAGGCTCTCAAATATGCCTCCTCTGCCTTTTCCTGTTTTTCCAGCTGGTACTGGTACCGGGATAATATCGAGTGCTTCCAGACATTCCCCGGTTCCACCCCGATTGCAATGTTTGACTTTGCCATAAATGCCCCCTTGTGGTAAAATGATTTCAACGCATTCATAATATCCACAAGAGGACTCCTCAATTTTCAGGAGTCTTTTTTATGCCTGTAAGAAAAGATCGTCATTTAAATATCCTCTTCTTCATAGTCATCCCATGCATCGGCCACACCATCCCTTAAGGCCTGTATATCGTCATAACCATAGTCACCATTCGGATAAGGCACTATATAATCATCCGGATTAAGACCCAAAGCCTCAATAAACGACGGTTCTTCGCCGTATCCATAAAAGGCTTCTGTGATGATCTCTTTGGCCTTTTTAATCAGTCTGTCTATTTTGTTCATCTAAAATCCTTTCCAACTCATCTATTTTCTTTTGCTGGTCATCCGTCCGGATTGAGCCTAAAATCGCATTACAGGCCAGTATAATGGTATTGGCCACCTTTGTATCAATTTCGCCATTAAGGGCCATATTTGCCACCCTGTTTAATGCACGGCGCACGTCCTGGGGCGTTTTCATGTTTAACTTCCTTACTGTCATTCATTCACCTCGATTCTTTTGTTTTTTTCGGGCCACCGGCTCCAATATTTCCATCATCCTTTCAAAAGAACAATCCCCATCATACCCGGATAGCTCTATCAATTCATCCCTGGTTAGATGATCCCAATGGTAGGCACTACCTAAATCATTTTCCTTTTCTTTAATCTGCTTTGCAACCTTCAGTAAATTATCGAGTTTTCCCATATTTGCCATGCTAATCACCCAAACCCCATTGGATGAAAATAACCGGGGCTTTTGCCTCTAATGTCTCAAGGTGGGCCTCTGCCTCTTCTACCGTTTTATGAAGGGTTTCCACAGATCTTGTGAATGTCCCTGGCTTACCCTTCCAGAAATTGACTCGTAACTGAAAGCCTGTGCCCTCATCATTTTCCTCGATAAAAGCCATAAAGACCGATTCTGTAGGGCTTATTTTCATTGCTTCTTTAATTAGTTTATCGATTTTATCCAATTGTTTTGCCTCCTTCCCTGCCAATATAATATTAATTAACCTCTGGTTTGTTTAACGCTCTAAAATATTCCAACACAGGCTCTAAACGATAAATAGCGGTCTCAACATTACAACAAACGGCCATCTCATCTTCCAGCGGGTTATCTTCATCAACGATTGGGGTTAATTCCATTAATGCCAATGTGATTCTGGTTTCAATTGCTTTATTCAGGCTCGTGTTTTTTTCAGTAATCATTATAGCCCCCTTCTTTGGCGGTAATGCTTGATTTCTTTATAAACCCGTTCACCTTCATCTTTTGCCCGGTCAGCCATCAAACACAGGTCTTGCCCTTTTATACAGGCCTCTTCCCAGTTTGCGGCGTAAACATCAATAATCACCGGCACATCTGCACCATATTCCTTGTCTTCAAAGACAAACCCATATTTTTTTAAATTTCGCATGTTTTTCATCCCTTCAAAAATTTATTTCTGACATGATAATACAAAAACAAATGGATATATTTGCCGGCATCGTTCCGGTCAATGAAAGTTAAATTGAAGCCGTGTTCACTCTGTAAGGACAAGAGGGAAGCCATATAAGCCTTTTCATTGAATTGGGTGGTATACCGGTGATTAATGATGTCGCTGAAGCTTTTGCCCTCAATCATCAGGTGAAACTCTGCCTTTGATGCCCGGGTCAACTCATCCTTGAACCGCTCCCGGCCATTTGTTAAATTTCCTGACAGCTCTTCCAGGGATCCCTTGCGTTCAATGACACAAGACCGATCAAAGAAGAGGTCTCTCATAATACCCATATCCGGATCGGCTGGTATCATAGCGGAATAATCCCCGAAACTCAGGGCCTTAGACTGGTAGGGCACCTCTTTCTTTTTTAAATATCCTATAATGTGATCATTCGCCTGTTCCCTGGTATCGCACAAGATTACCATGGTCATAAGCAGCTTCTTTAATTCATTATCTGTATATCGGTATAAATTCATGCATCACCCTTGACCCTTACTGAATCGGCCTTAAATACCGTGGTATTTTCTTTACTACCTGGAAGGATTGGCCATCTTCACCAACCATGAATGTTTGTCCAGCATCATTTTCATATTTCCTGAAGGTGGTGAGCTTAACACCCTGATCTTCAAAGAATTCCTCCATTAACCCTTTGCCGGTCTCCATGCTGTGAAGTTCGCTGACCACACTCATACAATGCACCTGGTACATCATCAAGGTTGGGTTCATATAGTCCCATAAGAGGTGAGAGGCCGTTTCCGGTGACCGGATCGGCTCATGTAACCCGTGGGCCTGTAATGCCTCCATGGTGCTGAAATAGTCTTTGCACTCGTATTTTTCCCCATCATAGGACTTTGTGACCGGAAAGATCGTCAACAGTTCGGCCGGGGTCAGTTCACAGATGCTATTTAATAGCATCTGATCAAAGACCAGTATGCCCTCCAGACTTTCCCGGCTCATGCCCTTAATATTGATAATGGACAGATATTTCACGGTGTAGAAGATGATCCTCTTCGTGATGGTCTTATCATCCGGGGCCAGCTGCTTGGCCTTTATGCCCCTGACCATACAATCAAGGTAGATACGTTCATAATCAACCTTAGGCCGTTCTTTTTTGGTTGTCGTAAGTAGTGTTAGCATGTTGACTCCTCCATGTGGTTAGATTGTTATTTTCTTTTTTATTCTCTGTCATATTTGTCGTAAATGTCATAAATTGAGACTATTCTTTAATTTACGGCATTTGCGACATTTACGACATGGTATTTAAAAATTAAAATACATAGGATTAAGCTTGTAAATAATATCAGCTTTTCTACCAACTCTTTTTTCTTTCGGTTGCACGGCCTCTTGTAAATAACCATACTCAACCAATAAATCAACATATGGGTTAATATCAGCGGTCACTTTTATTTTCGAATTTCTGCATAAAATATAAAGGTCATGTTTTTTATATTGTTCTTGTGGGTTCTGCTCCAACTTCCTTAAGACAAATCTAACTTGCTTCATTTGGTCATCTGCACCCATCAGATCATAGGCATTCATTGAATGATTTAAAAAGTATCCCCCTATATCCATTGCGTTGGCCATGGTTTCCATACTGACCGGATCGTCATTAAGTAGGCTTTCGTACCCCATGCAATGGAGTATTCCAGCTATCCGCAATACTGCACCATGTAATTTACTGGCAAAATCGGTCATAGTGCTTAAATCATTTCCAACCTGCTGCCTGTTTTCAATGTCTTCATAAAACAAGCGATATGCAGCTGTTGCCTCTTCGGACAGCTTAATTATTTGGGGCTGATCGTTTTTTATTTCAAGCAAGCCGAAAATCAAATTTTTATATGATTCTTCATATGCTGCGGGCACTGGAATTGTGTCAAAGCCACGATAACCGACCATTGAATTAGGCTTACAGTATAAAAACCGTGCTGTTAATCCCCTTCCTCTAAAGGCTCCATTATCAAACATACCTTCAATGACATTGCTTTGGACGGCTAAAAGAATTGTAAGTGTTGGTTTTGGGATATATTCAGGCGGTCGCCCCCTCCTATCTACCCTGATAGAGTCGCCGCAATGGGCCTTTAGTACGGTATCAATAGAAATAGTGTTGGAGTACTTCCCAGCCAGTGTATCAAAGAAGCCTCCTTCAGCAGAAATAACGGACAACCGCCCATCATTATCAGCCAATAAAGAAGTTAAAGCCTCCGATGTAACATCATCAGCAATTAATCGAAGAGGTTTTACTTGTTCTTCTTCCAATTCTCTGCACTCTGCTTTTAGTTCAAAAGCTTCATCCGATTTATTTTTATCCACAAGCTTTTTTATTTGCTTTTCTTTTGCTTCAAGTTCAATTTCCTGCCTGTCAATTTCTGACCATCTGTTTTTATTAACTTCTCGTTCAAATTCATGAACATGTTTTGTCATTGCGTTGATGATGGCACTCTTTCTTTCCCCGGGGTTTGCAATAATCAGGGTATAGATGTTTAAAGGCTCAAAATAATCAGGTTTACCTCTGATTTTAAATTTACCTTGTACAGTACCGGCAATCACTGCCAGTGATGCAACGGCGCACATATCAATAGGTGTGGCCGTGCTTTCCGAAACAGCCTGGACATAATTTTTTACCACTGGTGGTAATGAATTAAGAGGGAAAGACGGCAATTTTACCTCTTTTTCAAGCGGTTTCGGCTTTTCCCATTTTATTCCTGGTGTGCTTTCTGGTATAATAGTTGTATTATCACATTCATTCAACACCGCAACATTACCCATTATGTTACTGTTATTTGAGGTTTTATGAGGCTCCCCGGCTTCTAAGGCCTCAATTTTTTTTATAATCTCATCTTCATGCTTCTTTTTTTCTTCTTCCTGTAATGCTTCCAAAAGTCGTAATTTTTCGCTGTTCATCTAAGATGCCCACACCTCCAGACTGTTTAAGTTTTTGTATAATTCGATTTTCTCTTCATGTGTTCCTTTGAGCAGTGTATCCAATAAATAGTTGACGGTTTCCCATTGGTGGATGGCCTTAACATAACGGGGATGGAACTCGACCATTTCACTTACCGGCTTGTATTTCAAGATATTTTTCCAATAAAAACGTGCCAGCTGTGCATGATCTGAATATGTCCGATCACACCAATCATCAAATGCTTTCTGCAATTGCCGTTGCCGTTCCATTTCTTGTATTTTGACGGTATCGGGCCGGTATTCGCCTTTGAAATCAAGATTAAGACCGAAATCAGCGGATATCTTTTTTACTGCCTCTAAAGGCTCCAGGTCAAACAGTTTGGCCACTAGATCGATCGAACTGCCCCCGGCCCCACACGCAAAACAATGGCATCGATTATTTTTAAACGATAATGACGGGTGGCTGTCTGTATGCCATGGGCATAAACTTTTATGGTGCCGGTTGACCTCAAGCCCATAGCGCCTGGCGACCTCTTTGATTTCCAAATTCTGCCTGATATGTTCATAAGGGTCACTCATTTTACTAGGCCAATATTGCGCTTATAACTTTCCATCCGGTCGGTGCTTATGTTGGTAACGTTGGCCGGAGCCTCCTCTTCTGGATCATCGTCTTGAATCGGGTTTGCCAGATATTCCAGTAGGTTATCAAAGTTAATCAGGATCTTGCGTCCTGCTTTCACACTTTTGATTTTGCCGTCCAATACTAAACGACGGATGGCGCATTTTGTTATGGCGGTGTTTTCATCCATTTCTTTTAATAATGTTGAACTTTCGGGGATCGTTCTCATCCGTGGGGTAATCATGTTACACAGCCTCCTTTTTCAGTTCTTCAATGACATCAATGATCTGTTTCTTTTCCTTTTCTGGCAATTCCTTCCGCATTTTTCGGGAAAGTGCTGTTTCACCAATTCCCATGGCTTCAGCTACCTGCCATTGGTAGATATTAGCCTTTTTCAGCGTTTCTTTGATTTCTTTGTTTTTCATGAATGATTCCTCCTTTTAAATTGCTGTTGTGCTTGCAAACAATCCGATATCTTGATATAATTATAGCAACAACTATTACAATTAGCAACAAAAAAGTGCGCAATATTAATACATGCAACAAATAGATGTTTTAAGGGGTGTAGAAATGGATAATTCAACAATGGTTGACAGTGTATTTCAAGAAAGATTTAGCAATTTGATGAAAGAACGGGGAATAACACAGGCAGAAGCGTCTGATGGAATTGGAGTTACAAGGCAGGCTATAAGCCTATATGCAACTGGGAAGAGGACTCCTGATATTAATTCACTTTATAGGATCTGTGATTTTTTCAAAGTTTCGGCTGATTATCTATTAGGGTTAAGTAGTGTAAAAAGTTTTGATATTGAAGAGAAGGCTATTGGTGAAAAAACAGGGTTAAGTGAAAGTGCGATAGAAAAGCTTTTAGGCTTAAATCGTGTGAAAAATATAAAAATGAAGATAAAAAGGAAAGACTTAGATGAAGCAACTTACAAACTGAAAAAGAGTATTAATCCTTCTGAAATTGACGTGATAATGAATTCCAAAGCTGAGGATGATCTTTTTTTCCCGTTCATGTTAAATAAATTTATTGAAGCCGATAAATTTTATATTCTATTAGGTTATTATGCCAAATATGCACTTGATCATACCTTGTTGAAAGATTATGAAAAATGGGCAAATGAATATTTAGATAATAATTTAACTGATGAAATAGTGAAAAACGCTATCGGTTATAATATCGAATCTTTAGAGGGGAGCAATGACGAAAAAAATGAAGCGATGAAATTAGTGCATGAACGGTTTTACAGTATGATAACAAAGGAGCTATTCAAAATTGATTTGAATAATGGTGATCTAGAGCTATTAAGTTATGTGTTTTTTAAAAGGGTTCAAAAGATAATGGTCACAATTGTTGAAAGCATTGAAAACGAGGCTAGAAATACAAAAGTAAATCAATTACGTTTTCTTCAGGTCACTCAAAAATTTGATGAGGTATTTAAAAGTCGTAAATTTAAATTAATTGATGATTTGCAATTTAATGAAGACGACGGACCACTTTAATAAGGAGGTACCCCCATGGCCAACATACAAAAAAGAGGCAACTCTTATAAGATTACCGTTTCTGGCGGTTATGATGTCAACAATAAAAAAATCAGATATTACATGACCTATAACCCTCCAGAGGATTTAAGCCCGGCCAAATTGAAAAAAGAACTGGATAAAGTCGCCCATGAGTTTGAAGAAAAATGCAATTTGGGCTATGTCATGGACAGCAATATTAAGCTCATTGAGTTTATTGAGATCTGGTTTAAAAATTATGTGGGCAACAAGAACCTTTCCCCGGTAACGGTTAGAGGCTATCAGAATGAATCACTGAAGATAATTGAAGAGCTGGGACATATTAAAATGGGTCAGATCACACCAAAGCACATTCAAGACTTTTATGCAAAGATCAAAGGTAGTACCGGTGTAAGAGGTGGAGAAAAATTCACGGTAACGCCGGAATACCTGGCAACCGTGGCCAGCATGAAACAAAAGGACATTTCAGATAAAGCCGGAATTAATGACGATGCTCTGCGCCGCTTAAAAAAAGGTGGAAATACTACCCGTGAAATAGCCTGTAAGGTGGCTGATGCCATTGGAAAAGATTTTGATACCCTCTTCATGTCAACCAACCCACAAAGGGAAGTGTCAAATGAAACGGTACTGCATTACCACAAGCTACTCAATAACATCATGAATACCGCTGTTAAATGGGGTGTGATAGCCTTTAACCCCATCGAAAAACGGGTTGAGTTGCCAAAATCAGACAGAAAAGAACCGGCCTATATGGATGATAAAGAAGCCCTGGCATTTCTGGAGCTACTGGAAGAGGAACCTATAAAATATAAACTGGCTCTTAACCTTCTAATATTCAGTGGTTTACGGCGTGGGGAGATCGGCGGCCTAAAATGGTCGGACATTGATTTCGATGATAAGATCATCACTGTGAAGAGGGCTTTAAAATACATTGCCGGTGTGGGGCTGTTTGAAGGGGAAACTAAAACCTTTAAATCAAGAAGAAGCATTAAGCTGCCTGATTTCGTTTTTGATCTGTTTAAGGCCTATAAGGTATGGCAACTGGAAGAGCGCCTTAAGGTGGGTGATCGGTGGCAAGATCATGATTTTATCTTTACCCGGTGGAACGGTGAACCTATGAGCCTGGACACCATCGGCGGTTATTTGAAGAAATTCACAGACAAGCATGGGCTAAAGCCGGTACACCTGCATTCACTCCGGCACACAAACGCCTCGATACTCATTGCCAGCGGTGTGGATCTCAAAACAGTCTCTTCACGGCTGGGACATTCTAATTTATCAACAACAGGGAATATATATGCCCATGTGATTAATTCAGCTGATGCAAAGGCCAGCGATGCCCTTGATCATATTCTGGTCACAAAAGCCCGTAAAGCTCAGTAACTTTTGTTATTGGGCTTTAATTATTTTAAGAATAGTCGCCAAATAGTCGCCAGACTAGGGGTTTTTTGACCTCTCCCAACCCTCAGGCATAAAAAAAAGAGAACCTCAACGGCTCTCTTATGCGTTTTTAATTGGTGGAGATGAGGGGACTCGAACCCCTGGCCTTCTGACTGCCAGTCAGACGCGCTCCCAGCTGCGCCACACCCCCAAAACTTTATAACTTTTGGACACTTGTATAGTATACTGGAGTTGACACCGAAATGCAAGTGTTTTTTAAAAGAATATGATAAAATCTCACTTATATTTTATCTGTGGATAAAGTTGGTGGAAAAGTACTGGTTATAAGATGTTAGTCGAAGTAAAATTAAGTTTTTGATTACAACCGATAAAATTCGGAGTGGTTGAAATGGCTGGGGTCAAGAAAATATCTGATTTACCTAAAACAACAATAAATAATAAAATACGAAGCAAGATAATGCTGATACAAAGCAAAATATTCTAAAATAGTAAAAAAAATGCCAAAAATTTCCTGTATGTGTTATAATATTACTCAGTGGAAATCGATGTAAAATGAAAATTATGGGATTATTGTCTAAAGGGGTTGTTTTATGAGAGTCTTACTTAAGATTACTGACATTATTGACGTAGAGGTGCTACAAAGAATTCAGGATTCTTTTTCAGATGCCACCGGACTCGCCGCTGTAACAGTTGATTACAAGGGTAATCCGATTACGGAATACAGTAATTTTTCAGAATACTGTACCTGTGTCAGAAAAGAAAGTAGTAACCGGGAGTGCTGTTTTCAGTCGGATGCCCATGGCGGTATTGAATCGGCACGATCGGGAAAACCATCGATTTACATTTGTCATGGTGGACTGGTAGATCTTGCCGTACCCATCATGGTAAAGGGAAATTATCTGGGTGCAATTATGGCCGGCCAGGTAAAAATTGATGAAGAAGAAATGAAGCGTCTGCCTTTTGGTACCAGCCATGAATTAACTGATTTTTCAAAAAACCCTGAAATTTTAGATTTGTATGACAAAACCTTAAAAACGACATTAACTCAGGTAAGAGCAGCGGCAGATCTGCTGTACACCATTGCCAATTATTTGGTTGAGAAACAGATGATTCACATTATCCAGGAGGAATTGCATAATAAAAACCTGGAATTAATGGAAGAGGTTAAATTACGCAGTGAGGTTGAAGCTTCCCTAAAAGAAGCCGATTTAAAAGCCTTACAGGCACAAATTAATCCGCATTTTCTGTTTAATGTTTTAAATACCATTGGTCGTCTGGCCCTGCTGGAAGGTGCAGATAAAACGCAGGAAATGATTTATGCGTTTTCCGATATGATGCGATACACTCTAAAAAAGGAAAAAAATAATGTCGTCACGCTTAAAGAAGAGATGGAGCATGTGCAAAACTATCTGTCAATTCAGAAAATGCGTCTGGGTAATCGTCTGAATTACTTAGTGAAAGTGGATGAAATGGCGGAAGATATCTTATGTCCGTTTATGACTGTTCAACCATTTGTAGAAAATGCCATTATTCATGCGATTGAACCCAATGCCAAGGGTGGCGAAGTTCGAATAACAGCGGATATCCTTAAAGAAATCGCCATTTTAAAGATTGTGGATGATGGTAAAGGGATTCCGGATGATCGCATCCATAAAATTTTGGACGGAACCTATGAAGCGGATGGACGGGAAAAGAACACCGGAATCGGGATTAATAATGCAAATAAACGACTGATGTATTACTATGGCGTTGATTATGGGGTTGAAATAAAAAGTGAACTGGAAAAGGGCACTGAAATCACTATTAAGATACCTCGTAAATCTCTAACGGGGAGGGGATTATAATCATGTATAAACTGTTTATTGTTGAGGACGAGCATTTAGAAATTGAAGCGATTAAACTCATTCTTAGTCAACACGGCGAAAATATTGAAGTTATTGGCGAAGCATCTTCAGGATTGGTGGCAATTGAAGAAATCCGTCGTTTAAATCCGGATATTATCCTGTTGGATATTAACATTCCGGAAATTAATGGTATTGATGTATTAAAAACGATAAAAAAGGAAGACCATGAAAAGAAGGTCATTTTGATAACGGCATTTAATGAATTTGATTTTGCGCATCAGGCCATCAAGGCTCGGGTCGATGATTTTCTGTTAAAGCCGATTCGCCCCCAACAACTGATGGATTCCATAAATCAGAGCATTGCTTCATTAAAGAATAACGCCAAAGAACGTTTTGATGAAAAAATGAATGAAGTTATTTTTGCTATTATCCAGAAAAAATACAGTGATGCCAGAACAGCCCTGATCAGTTATCTGGACATGATTTATGATTACCATACCTATGATATTATGTCGGTACAGGCAGAAATCAAACATTTTATGGAGGAACTTAATATTGTGACCCAGGATATGTGCGGTTACGAGCTGAATAGTCCTCTTTGTTCAAGCAATAATATGCAATTTGTCAATGGGTATAAAAATCGTTATGATCTGAAAATCGAAATCATGAAAACTATTGACAAGGTTTTTGATCGGATGCTTGATAATAAAGAAACCCGTAAAAACAATATCGAAGATATTCTTAACTATATTGACCGGAACTGTTACAAGGATATTTCCCTTGATCAGGTTGGGGAGTATGCCAATATGAGTTCCTACTATTTAAGTAAGATCTTTAAAAAGGAAACTGGGGTTAATTTTGTAACCTATTTAACAGAACGTAAAATTGAAATCGCAAAGGATATGCTGGCAAATACCGATGTTCCAATTATCAATATAGCACTGGATCTTTCTTACCACGAACCGAATTATTTTAGCAAGGTATTTAAAAAGAGCACCGGGATGACTCCCACCGAGTATCGGAAAGAGCGACGTGGAACGGCGCTTGAGGAAGATGAACAGTTAGGGAATAACCATCCCAAAGATGAAAAATTCGCCGAAAAACATCGGGAAGTATCCTGATAAAAAAAGCAACAGAATAAGTAAAAAATATTGAACAGGAAAACCTGAGGGTGAACCTGTTCTTTTTATGTCAAAAAAACAGAACGGATTACATTAAAGTGCAGGTGTTTGACAAAATATTCCACTGTATTTTTATGAACAGATACAAAAAACAGCGACAGTAAAAGGTTTTCAAGATGTATCGCAGAAATCCAGAATATTTTTATAAGAACAGCACAAGTAATTATCATCGACTTTGCATTAGAATATAGATAGTTCAGTAACAAAATCTTGTAATTAAGGAGGATAGAGCTTATGACAAACGAAGCTTTAGGCATGATCGAAACCAAAGGTCTGGTGGCAGTAATTGAAGCTGCTGATGCAATGGTTAAATCAGCTAATGTATCATTAGTAGGCTACGAAAAAATCGGTTCTGGGTTAGTAACTGTTATGGTTCGTGGTGATGTTGGAGCTGTTAAAGCTGCAGTTGATGCAGGTGCTGCGGCAGCTGACAAAGTTGGACAAGTTGTTTCAGTACACGTAATCCCAAGACCACACGGTGATGTGGAGAAAATTTTACCAAGTCTATAATATTTTATAATTACGGAGGTGTAAATTAATGAAAGATGATTTAATGAACAAATTGATGGAAGAAGTTATGAAGAAAATGAGTGAAGTTGAAGAAACAGGCACAGTTGCCGCTGCAACCGGTGTTTGCGGATTAACTGAGTTTGTTGGTACTGCAGTAGGAAACACAATTGGTTTTGTTATTGCAAACGTGGACAGAACTTTACATGAAGCAATGAAAATTGATCCTAAATACAGATCAATCGGTATTCTTTCCGCCAGAACTGGTGCTGGTCCTCAGATCTTCGCTGCTGACGAAGCTGTAAAAGCGACTAATTGCGAAGTTGTTTCTTGTGAATTGGCAAGAGACACTGAAGGTGGTGCAGGTCATGGTTCTTTAATTATCTTTGGTGCAGAAGATGTATCTGATGCAAAACGTGCTGTTGAAGTTGCTCTTAACGACTTAAACAGAACCTTCGGAGATGTATATGCAAATGCTGCCGGACATCTGGAATTCCAGTATACAGCCCGTGCAAGCTTCGCTTGTAATATGACTTTAGGTGCTCCAATCGGAAAAGCCTTCGCAATTATTGTTGGTGCTCCAGCTGGTATCGGCGTATTAATGTCAGATGCTGCTTTAAAAGCTGCTAACGTAGAACTTTGTGGTTATGCTTCACCTGATAATGGCGGTACTAAATTCTCGAATGAATCAATGATCTTCATTTCTGGAGACGCTGGTGCAGTTCGTCAAGCCGTATATGCTGCTAGAGAAGTTGGTAAACAAGCTTTAGAAGCTCTTGGCGGTCCTTGCCCACCTGTAACAACTCCTTATATTTAAGTAGCTGTTGTTAGTTTTCTAAGAAAGAAGGAGGAATAATGACTATGAAGTCAAAAAGATTTGAAGCTTTAGCAGCTCGTCCAGTCAAAAAGGATGGTTTCGTTAAAGAATGGCCAGAAGTCGGTCTAATTGCAATGAACAGCCCTCAAGATCCAACACCAAGTCTGGTTGTTGAAAATGGGGTAGTTGTTGAACTGGATGGAAAAAAACGAGCTGATTTTGATATGCTTGATACATTCATCGCTAACTATGCAATTCGTTTAGAAAAAGCCCAGGAATATATGGCAATGGATTCTTTAAAAATTGCCAATATGCTTGTTGATATTAATGTACCAAGAGACGTTGTTGTTGATATTACAACATCAATCACTCCTGCAAAAATTGTAGAAGTACTTGGTCATATGACAGTGTTAGAAATGATGATGGCTCAAAGTAAAATGCGAGCTCGTTTAATGCCTTCTAACCAATGCCACGTTACTAACGTAAAAGATAACATGGTTCAAATCGCTGCTGATGCTGCAGAAGCTGCTATCCGTGGATTTGACGAAATGGAAACAACAGTAGGCATCGGTCGTTATGCGCCATTTAATGCGCTTGCCATCATGGTTGGTGCAAATGTTGGTCGTCCTGGTATCTTAACACAATGTGCTGTTGAAGAAGCGACCGAACTTGACCTCGGTATGAAAGGTTACACTGCTTACGCTGAAACGATTTCTGTATATGGTACAGAACCAGTTTTCATGGACGGTGATGATACACCATATTCTAAAGCTTTCTTGGCATCAAGCTACGCTTCCCGTGGTTTGAAAATGCGTTTTACATCTGGTTCCGGATCAGAAGTACAAATGGGTTATGCAGAAGGCAAATCTATGCTTTATCTTGAAGCGCGATGCTTATACATCACTAAGGGTGCCGGCGTACAAGGAAGCCAGAATGGTTCAGTTTCTTGTATCGGTGTTCCAGCTGGTGTACCAGGCGGTATCCGAGAAGTATTGGCTGAAAACTTATTGGCAGCATGCCTCGATTTAGAGTGTGCTTCTTCTAATGACCAGACCTTTACTCACTCTGACTTACGACGAGTTGCTCGTTCATTAATGCAAATGGTACCAGGAACTGACTACATCTGTTCTGGTTACTCTGCTACACCTAACTATGATAATATGTTTGCAGGCTCTAACTGGGATGCAGATGATTATGATGATTGGAATGTCATCCAACGTGACTTAAAAATCGATGCCGGTTTACAACCTGTTGATGAAGATACAGTTGTTGCTGCACGTGCTAAAGGCGCTCGCGCAATGCAGATCCTATTCAGAGAATTAGGCTTGACCGAAATCACTGATGCTGAAGTTGAAGCTGCAACTTATGCTCGTGGATCTCAAGACATGCCGGACCGTGATGTTGTAGCTGACTTAAAAGCTGTTGAAGATTTAATGAATCGCGGTGCAACTGCGGTTGACTTCATTAAAGCTCTAGACCGAGGTGGCATGAGAGATGTCGCTGAATCGATCTTTAACATCCAGTTACAGAAATGTGCTGGTGACTACTTACACACTGCTTCTAAATTAAGCTCTACATGGGAATGTATTTCAGCAGTAAACTATCCAAATACCTATCATGGAGTAAAAACTGGTTATGTAATCAGTGATGAAAGATGGGCACAAATCCAAGATATTCCATGGGCTGTTGACCCAGCAAGCATATAGGAAGGGGTGTAATAAAATGGCTATAAACGAACAAATGTTAAAAAGCATTATTGAAGATGTTTTAAAAGAAATGACAGGCGCTGCGCCAGCTTCCGCACCAGCTGCATCTGCTGCCGGCGCTGTGAAACTTTCTCCAGTCGGAGAAGCAAAACAGGGAATGGCAAGTGATGAAGTAGTGATTGGTTTGGCTCCTGCTTTTGCAGATTCTCAAACCGTAACCATCACCGGAATTCCGCATGATAAAGTTCTTAAAGAAATCATCGCTGGTATTGAAGAAGAAGGTTTAAAAGCCCGAATTATTAAAGTTTACCGAAGTTCTGACGTTGCTGTTTGCGGCCACACGGCTGCTAAACTGTCTGGATCTGGAATCGGCATTGGCTTACAGTCAAAAGGCACTTCCTTGATTCACCAAAAAGATTTACCACAGTTAAGTAACTTGGAATTATTTTCTCAAGCACCATTGATCGACTTGGAAACATATCGAATGATTGGGAAAAATGCTGCAAAATATGCCAAAGGCGAAAGCCCGGCACCTGTTCCAGTAAGAAACGACCAGATGGCTCGTCCAGCTTACCAGGCAAAAGCAGCCTTATTACATATCAAAGAAACTGAACATGTTGAAGCCGGTAAAAAAGCCGTCGAACAACAAGTTTCGTTTGTATAAGTGGAGGTGACCAGAATGACACAAGAACAAATGTTGGAACAAATCGTTAAACAAGTTATGAGTTCTATGAGTGCTGCTGCAGCTCCATCACCAGCAGCTTGCGGAACTGTTTCGAAAGCTGATTATCCAATCGGAGATAAAAGACCAGAACTGATCTTATCTGCTACGGGAAAAGCTTATAAAGAATTAACATTAGATAAATTATTAGCTGGCGAGTTGACACCAGAAGATTTACGAATCAGACCAGAAACGCTTGAACTGCAAGCGCAGGTTGCTGAATCTGTAAATCGTGATGCATTTGCCAGAAATTTAAGAAGAGCAGCTGAACTGATTGCTGTTCCAGATGCCCGTTTATTAGAAATCTACAATGCCCTTCGTCCATATAAATCAACTAAAGAAGAATTAATGGCGATTGCTGCAGAACTTAAAAATCAATACAATGCTCCTATCTCTGCATCTTTAGTTGCTGAAGCAGCAGAAGTTTACTATGCAAGAAAGCGATCTAAAGAATTTATCTAAGCAAGTATTTTAGGAAGTGTTGGGAGGACATAAGATGATTATTGCAGGAATAGATATTGGTAACGCCAGCACGGAAACCGCACTGGCACGATATGTCGACGGAAAGCCTGAATTTCTCAGTAGTGGTATTGTTGATACCACTGGAATGAAAGGAACCCGTCAGAATATTCATGGAGTTTTCGCCTCTCTCAAACAAGCCCTTGAAAAAGCTGATTTAACCGTAGAAGATGTTGATTTAATCCGGATCAATGAAGCTGCACCCGTAATTGGTGATGTAGCAATGGAAACAATTACGGAAACAATTATTACGGAATCAACCATGATCGGTCACAATCCCTCTACACCAGGGGGATTGGGGATCGGCGTGGGTGTGACTGTAGACATAAGAGAAGTTAATAATTGCGATAAGGGCGAGTCAGTGATCGTTGTTATCCCCAGAGAAGTGGATTTTGAAGATTCCTCTCGGATTATTAACCATGCTGTTAATAACGGCATATTTATTAATGGTGCCATTGTCCAACGTGATGATGGCGTTTTAATTAATAACCGTCTTACAAAAAAAATTCCGATTGTTGATGAAGTTTCGCTGATTGATAAGGTGCCGAGAAACATGCGAGCTGCCATAGAGGTCGCCGCAGCAGGTTCGGTAGTCGAACAACTATCTAACCCATACGGAATTGCAACCGTATTTGATTTAACGTCCGATGAGACCAAGCAGGTTGTGCCTGTTTCACGTGCGCTTATCGGGAATCGTTCAGCTGTTGTTATCAAAACGCCGGCAGGGGATGTCAAAGAAAGAAAAATCCCGGCTGGTCAAATTATTATTCAGGGTACGAACAAAAAGGCCCAGGTTAATGTCGATGACGGCGCTGAAAAAATCATGGATGCAATACGTTCCGTAGCTCCTGTAGAAGATATTAGAGGGGAAGCTGGCACGAATGCTGGTGGAATGCTTGAAAAGGTCAGACAGGTCATGTCGCACCTGACAGATCAACTACCAAGTGCAATTAAGATTCAGGATTTATTAGCCGTTGATACATTTGTGCCGCAAACGGTCAAAGGCGGGGTGGCGGAAGAGTTTTCGATGGAAAATGCCGTCGGTATTGCCGCCATGGTTAAGGCAGATAAATTACAGATGAACATGATTGCCCATGAATTGGAAGCTGAACTGGGTGTAAAAGTTGAAGTGGGCGGGGTTGAAGCCGATATGGCCATCCGTGGCGCACTTACCACACCAGGTAGCAATAAACCTTTAGCAATTATCGATATGGGTGCTGGATCGACGGATGCAGCAATTATTAACAGGGCAGGTGAAATCAAATCCATTCATTTAGCAGGTGCCGGTAACATGGTCACGCTGCTGATCGCTTCGGAATTAGGATATGACAACATGGCGCTGGCAGAAGATATTAAAAAGTATCCCCTGGCTAAGGTTGAAAGTTTATTCCATATTCGTCATGAAGATGGAACTGTTCAATTTTTTGATAAGCCATTGGATCCCAGAACCTTTGCCCGGGTGGTTATTTTAACACCCAATGGAATGGTGCCAATGCCGGGGAATTACTCCTTGGAGCGAATCCGAGCTGTCCGACGCGAAGCAAAGACAAAAGTATTTGTTGTAAATGCCATTCGTTCATTAGAACGAGTGAGTCCGACTGGAAATGTTCGGGATATTGAATTTGTTACTCTGGTTGGTGGATCGGCTCTCGATTTTGAGATTCCCCAATTAGTAACAGATGCCTTATCCAAGTATAGTATTGTTTCCGGACGGGCGAATATCAGAGGGGTTGAGGGTCCGCGTAACGCAGTCGCCACCGGTTTGGTACTTGCTTACGAAGAAGGTGAATAAGATGCGGATGGATTTTGATGCTCCAAAACCAGAAATAAAAATAGTCCATGGGAAAAATATAATGTTTCAAAAAGTTGTTGACGAAGTATTGCACGGAATTGAAGAGGAAGGCGTGCCATTTTCCATCGAAGAATTGGAAGATGCCAATCCAGTTGAGCTTGCTTTTCGGGGTGCAGAACTTTCGCATCTTGGTGTAGGCATTGGAATTACTGAAAATGAAGTTGTTCTTCATTTTATCAAATTGAAAGAAGATCAGCCAATTTTCAGAATTCCAGCTTACAGTAACGAAGCAACATTACGGGCAATTGGAAGCAATGCTGCCCGACTGGTAAAAAAAATGCCTTTCAAAAATCTGGATAATACGGAACTGTCGTAAGGAGGGGTTGATTTGAATAGAGGAGAGGCCATTGGCCTAATAGAAGCTATTGGGTTGGCCACAGCGGTTGAAGCTGCCGATGCGGCAGTCAAGTCAGCAAATGTAAGACTGATTGGCTATGAAGCGTGTAAGGGTGACGGGATGTCAACCATTAAGGTGGCTGGTGATATTGGAGCTGTTAAGGCAGCAGTTGATGCGGCTACAGCGGCTTGTGCTAAAGGTCGTGGCGTTTGGGCAACCAAAGTGATTGCTAGACCCAGTGAAGGAATTGAAAAATTAATTTACAACAGTGAAACAGTGGGTTATGACCCACCGGTAGAACCAAAAGCTGAAGTTGTCACTATAGAAGAAAATGAAGAAACAGCAGAAATAAACTCAGAGGAATAATTGCTGAGTCGGCTGAAGGATTCAGACAGAAATGATCTTTTGAAGAATAGGTGCTAGCATGAACGAAAATGAAAAACAAGTAATTGAGCAAATCGTAATTAACACAGTTAAAAAACTGATTGCTGAAAAAGATAGTCCGAATCGTGTAGTATTGGGAATCTCCAATAAACACATCCATCTTTCAAAAAAAGACATTGAAACACTTTTCGGAGAAGGTTATGAACTGACCAATATGAAAGACTTAAAGCAACCTGGACAATATGCAGCAAAAGAAACGGTTAAAGTGATTGGGCCAAAGGGTTGTTTTGACAAGGTTCGAATTTTAGGACCCGCCCGGCCGGAAAGTCAGATTGAAATTTCACTGACAGATGCCAGAACGCTGGGAATCAAAGCGCCGGTTTGCGAATCGGGACAGCTGGAAGGAACACCGGGGATTATCCTCGAGGGTCCATGCGGAACCGTTACCCTCACGCATGGTGTGATTGTTGCCCTACGGCATATTCATATGCCTCCTGATATTGCCCAAAAGTTAGGCATAAAAGATAAAGACTGGGTCAGTGTCGAAACATGTGGTGTTAGAAAAACAATTTTCTGCAATGTACTCGCGCGTGTATCCGATAAATTCGACTATGAAATGCATTTGGATACTGATGAAGCGAATGCGGCAGGACTTAACAACGATGATTATCTAAAAATAATCCCAAACAGGTGAAATAATGGATTGGAAATCTGGTAATGACGCAATATTGGAATTCGCAGAATTAATCCGGGAAAAAAAAGCCAATGCTTACACAGGTGAGCTAAAAGTTGGCGTCGATCTCGGGACTGCAAATATTGTCATCGCAGTGGTTGATGAAAATGATCGTCCCATTGCTGGAGCGACTCAAGGCGCGTCAGTTGTTCGCGACGGAATTGTCGTTGACTATCTCGGTGCGAGTCAAATTGTACGAAAACTTAAAGGTGAGGTTGAAGGTATCCTGGGTGTTGACTTGACATATGCCAAGGCCGCCACAGCCATTCCTCCTGGTATCCTGGCGGGGAATACAAAGATTATTTCCAATGTGGTTGACTCAGCCGACTTTGTGGTAACAAATGTGGTTGATGAACCGACTGCAGCTGCAACGGTGCTTGGCATCCAAAATGGTGCGGTCGTTGATGTTGGGGGTGGAACCACTGGAATTAGTATTCTCAAAGATGGTGAAGTTATTTTCACAGCCGATGAAGCGACCGGAGGGACACATATGAGTCTGGTACTGGCAGGTTTTCATCACATTAGCTTTGAAGAAGCAGAAGAACTTAAAAAGAACGAGTCACAGAAAAAAGTCTTCCCGATTATTAAGCCCGTGGTACAGAAGATGGCTTCCATCGTCAACCGCTTTGTGATCGGGTATGATGTTGACGTTATTTATGTGGTCGGTGGAGCGTGTGTCTTTAATGATTTTGAAAAGATTTTTGAAGATGAAACAGGCATCAAGACCATTAAACCGGTAGAACCATTATTGGTAACACCCTTAGGGATCGCCTTTAATTGTCAAAGGTAAGAAATGTGGTGATAGAATTTGGACATGGAGAAAATGCTCGAAAACGGATTATTGGATGTACTTATTCAAAAAATCGTTGACGAGGTTGTCAGGCGAATAAAAAATCAACCTAAAAAAGCAGTTGTTTTCTTTACGGGAGCGACGATTGGTTTTAAGGATTCGATGGATTCACTGTTGAAATTACAAAAAGATGGTTGGCAATTAAAAGTTGTTCTTTCTGATGATGGCATGAAGGTGTTAGATCCTGTTGCGATTCAAAAAGAATTAAATCTTGATGTAATTTACCACAGTGGCAACATAAAAAGCCAAAAAGAGCTATATGGATCGGCAGATATGTTTGTGATCGCTACCATGAGCGTGAATACGGCTGCTAAACTGGCGGTGGGAATAACTGATACAGTGCTGTTATCGCTCATTAATCATGGATTTATGGCTGGAACGCCAGTAGTTGCAGCAGTTAATGCCTGTAATCCGGATGATCCTCAAAGAGCATCACTGGGGATGGGCAAATCATCGCCTAAATATCGGGAAATGTTAAATAATAACATTGAAACACTGCGTGATTTTGGGATGAAGTTAGTATGTGGCAAAGACTTATATGCTACTTGTGTTGGTGGAACTCCCACAGAAACAAATGATTTAATCGTTACAAAGACAGCTGCCCCAGCTAAAAGCGAAGCGGTGGTAAATCAGGTCTCAGCTCATAATACTGGTGAGTGTCTGATTGATAAAAACGTTATCTCGCGGGTTGATATTTTAAAAGCCCGGGGATCAAATGTGATTAAGATACCTTCAGCATCAATTTTGACAGGGTATGCAGCGGAAGCCGCCAAGGAATTTGGGCTTCAGATTATCAGGGTTTAATAAGGGTGGTGAATATATGCAGTTAGCAAAAGTAGTTGGAAACGTCGTATCAACCCAGAAAGATCCGAATCTTGTGGGATGTAAATTATTAATCATTAAAAAAATTGATGAGTATGGTGAATTTGAAAAATATTCAAGTTCGTCGACAGCAATAGCCGTTGATTCAGTAGGTGCAGGTATCGGAGAAACGGTGATCGTAACGTCGGGGAGCAATGCCCGTTATGTTTACGGTGACAAAATGGCTCCGCTGGATATGACTATTGTTGGCATTGTTGACGAAATTCAGATTGTTTAGTGGGGTGATGTGATGCCAAATGTATATACCCGAGGAGGGGACAAAGGGGAAACGGGTCTTTTTGGATCCAGTCGTACCCCGAAGGATAATATCCGTGTCGATGCATATGGAACCATGGACGAAGCAAATTCGGCCATTGGTTTAGCATATTCACTTTGTGATGATCAGGAAATCAGAGAAATACTGCACTATCTGCAGAAGCGCATTTTTGTTCTCGGAGCAGAACTTGCCAGCGATGAAAAAGGCAAGACCATGCTGGCGGACAAAATTACTCAGGCAGATGTGGATTACATGGAATGCACGATGGAACACTATTTAGCAATTATTGGTCCTCAAAAGGCGTTCATTATTCCTGGTGCCAGTCCAGCATCAGCAGCTTTACATGTTGCCCGCACCGTTGTCAGACGCGGTGAGCGATTGATTGTAAAATATAATCGCGAAAATGAAGAAAGTCGTCCAGAATTGGTAAAATTCGTCAATCGACTCTCGGATACCCTTTTTGTGCTGGCGCGGACAGTTGAGTTTAATGGTGTTGTAAAACAAATAGTCGACCGGGTCAAAGAAAAATTGAATCTGTTAGAAACTGAGCAAGCAGAAAGTATCAATGAAGACACGTGTGATAAAGAATATAGTCTACTGACACTGGCCAAGAAAATGGCTGCTGCTGCCAGAGTAAAGGCTGAAGAAATCAATGTCCCCATTGTCTTTTCAGTGGTCGATTCCGGTGGAAATTTAGCCTACTTTGAACGGATGGAAGATGCTTTAATGGTCAGCATTGATATTTCAGTGAATAAGGCCTATACTGCCAATGCATTGAAAATGTCCACGGATAAAGTTGCCAGCGTCGTTAAAGAAGATGGCTCTCTCTATGGCCTCCAATGGACCAATAATGGTCGGATGGTCGTCTTTGGCGGGGGATATCCTTTAAAAGTCAATGGCGAAGTCATTGGCGGAATTGGCGTAAGTGGTGGAAGTGTCGATGAAGATATGATTATTGCAAAGAGTGCGTTAGCTGTGTTATAAAAATACTAATTAATCAGGAGGAAGAAAAATGACGACTACTGGAAAATTATTAGATATGGCAAAGAAAATGGCAGAAGCGGCGGCTGCAAAAGCAATCGAAATCGATGTACCAATGGTTATCGTAATTTGTGATGCCAGTGGTAACACCGTATTATTTAACCGGATGGAAGATTCTTTATTGGCCAGTATGGATATCGCAACCAATAAGGCTTATACTGCAGTTGCTCTTAAAATGGGCACCGATCAGGCAGCTGACCTTGCAAAAGAGTCAGGACAACTTTTTGGAATTGCGAGCTGCGATAAAGGAAGAATGGTTGTGTTTGGCGGTGGCTTCCCGATTTTTGAAGCGGGTAAAATCATCGGCGGTATCGGAGTAAGCGGCGGCAGTGTTGCAGAAGACATGACTGTTGCTCAAGCTGGACTAGACGCTATAAAATAAGACAAAAAATTAACACGATCCAGGAGGTACCTCGTATGAATATAGATACTACAGGTATAGAATATATTGTAAAAAAAGTAATGGCAGAAATCGATTGTGCAGTTGAAGGCGGAAAGCCACTTAAAGATGGTGAGCTTGGGATCTTTAATGATATGGAGAACGCCATTGATGCAGCTTATGAAGCGCAGAAAACCTTCATGAGACAGCCAATAGCCTTTCGAAGCAAATTGATAGCAGCGATGCGGGCAGAAATGCTCAAAAAAGAAAATATGGAAATGATTTGCCAGTTGGCAGTTGAAGAAACTGGCATGGGAAATTATGAACATAAACTTTTAAAACATGAATTGGCAACAGTAAAAACACCCGGTGTGGAAGATCTTGTTGCCGATGCCTTCACTGGTGATGACGGGTTAACCTTAATTGAACAGTCTCCATTTGGCGTGATTGGCTCAGTTTCACCTTCGACTAATCCCAGTGAAACAGTTATCTGTAATTCAATTGGCATGTTAGCGGCAGGAAATACAGTCGTATTTGCACCCCATCCCAGCGCAAAAAAAACCAGTGCTTTAACAGTTAAATTGTTAAACAAGGCGATTTTAGAGGTTGGTGGTCCGGAAAACCTGATTGTTACAACTGCAGAACCAACAATTGACAGTGCCAATACCATGTTTGCCAGCCCCAAAATCACCATGCTTTGTGCTACCGGTGGACCAGGTGTAGTCAAGACTGTATTACAGAGTGGCAAAAAAGCGATTGGAGCTGGTGCCGGAAATCCTCCAGCGCTGGTTGATGAAACCGCTGATATCGAAAAAGCCGGGAAAGATATTATTGATGGTTGTTGCTTTGATAATAATCTTCCCTGTATTGCGGAAAAAGAAGTTGTTGTCGTCGAACAAGTTGCCGACTACCTGATCTTTAACATGAAGAAAAATGGTGCTTATGAACTGAAAGACGCCAAGAAAATTGCCGAATTGGAAGAGCTGGTTATTCCCGGTGGTCGCCTGAGTCGTGACTATGTGGGACGAAGCGCCAAAGTAATTCTTAAAGGTATTGGAATTGACGTTGACGACTCCATCCGGGTAATCATTATGGAAACCAGTAAAGATCATATCTTCGCTGTTGAAGAATTAATGATGCCAATCCTTCCCATTGTTCGTGTAAAAGATATTAAAGAAGGAATTGATGTGGCTGTTGCGCTGGAACATGGTAATCGACATACTGCGATTATGCATTCAACAAATATCAATAACTTAACTGAAATGGCAAAAAGAGTGCAAACCACTATTTTTGTTAAAAATGGCCCTTCATATGCTGGTATCGGAGTTGGTGGGGAAGGCTATACAACCTTTACCATTGCTGGTCCGACCGGTGAAGGTCTAACATCTGCTAAGACATTTACTCGTAAACGAAGATGTGTATTAGTAGGAGGATTTACGATTAAATAATAGAGGTGTTGTTCATGAGCGCAAATTTAGTAGAATTGGTACAAAACGCCGGCATTGTAGGTGCAGGCGGGGCAGGGTTTCCAACCCAGGTCAAATTAAATTGCAAAGTTGATACCGTCGTTGTCAACGGAGCAGAATGCGAACCACTATTGCGCGTCGATCAACAACTGATGGCACTGGAGGCTGTTAAAATGTTAACGGCACTCCAGGCTGTTATGGATCACACACAAGCAAAGGAAGGCATTATTGGCCTCAAGAAGAAATATACACCTGCTATTGAAGCATTAAACAAAGAATTACCAGCATTTCCCAAGATTAGAATGCACTTGTTAAAGAATTTCTATCCAGCGGGAGATGAACAGGTCCTTGTTTATGAAACAACGGGACGGATTGTGCCTGAAGCCGGAATTCCGTTAAATGTTAATACATTAGTTATAAATGTGGAGACACTTTTGAACATTTATGATATAATGGTAGACAATAAACCGGTTACAGATACATATTTGACATTAACAGGTGAGGTTAAGAATAAGCTCACAACAAAGGTACCACTTGGTATTACTGTTCGCGAAGCTTTGGAATTAGCCGGCGGAACAACCATCACGGATTTTGTCGTGATCAACGGCGGACCGATGATGGGTAAAATCGTCGATTTAGAGTCAACGATTACAAAAACAACGAAAGGACTGATTGTTTTAGCAAAAGATCATCCATTGATAATTTCTAAGACAAAGTCCATCAAGGAAACCATGAAAATGGCAGGGATGGCTTGTATGCAATGTAACTATTGCACCGAGCTGTGTCCGCGATACGCTTTGGGCCATAACCTGGAACCCCATAAGTTAATGCGGATTGCTGCCTATGGTTCAACCTGCGATACGTCCACTCAAGCTACAAACGCTTTTCTATGCTGTGAATGTGGCTTATGTCAATATGCATGTGTAATGGACTTACAACCTTGGAAGTTCAATACCATGCTAAAGCGAGAACTGGGAAGTAAGGGGATCAAAAATCCTCACCACAATGCACCAACATCAGCTGTGCCCTTCAGAGAAGGCAAACAGTTTAACGTTTACCGTTTGGTATCACGATTGGGACTGACGAAGTATGATCTTCCGGCTCCGATGGTTGAAACGGATAAGACGTTTACTAAAGTCAACCTATTATTGTCACAACATATAGGTGCTCCTGCAGTAGCAGTTGTAAACGTTGGGGATCATGTGGAACGAGGACAACTTATCGGGGATATTCCTGAAGGTAAACTGAGCTCAAAAGTTTTTGCTAGTATTAGCGGTAGGATTTCAGCCGCGGATAGTGAAAAAATCACTATCGAGTCCTAAATCATATTTTAAGGGGGATAATTATGGACTTTACAATGTTAATCGCCGCATTTGGCGGTGGCGTCTTAGCCACATTTATGGGCGGGATCACAGCCTTTGTTTTCACCGGTTTAACCGTTTTGGCGGCAATCATGGGTGGAGATTTTGGGGCACCTGCAATTGGTATTATTAGTTTTGGTTCTTGGTTTGGTCCACATGTTGCCTTCGCTGGTGCTGTAGCTGGTGCTGCGTTTGCAATGACAAGAAATCATATTGAAAATGGTCAAGACATCGTAACACCACTGGTAAAATTTGGTGATCCAATGGTATTGATCGTTGGTGGTATCTTCGGTATGGTTGGTTTCCTGATCCAATACATTGTTGGACCACTGGTTGGACCAATTCTCTTTAATGGTATTTTGGGAGAAGGCGCTGCCGGCTGGACCGACACTGTTGCTTTCACCGTAATGCTGTCTGGTATTATTGTACGTTTAGTATTTGGTAAAACTGGTATCACAGGAAAAACACCAGCTGGTGAAAAACGCGAATGGATTACTACTGGAAGCCGTTTAGGATTTGTTCTTACTTACGGCGCAGGTATTGGTATCTTAATTGGTGGCGTTGCTGCTACATTAGGTACATTAGGTTTAGTTGGCGGAAGTGAAGAAGCTGCATACTTATTCTCAATGACACCAGTAATTGGGTTCTCTGTTGCTGCTATCTCACTGATCCTGATTATGTGCGGACATTATTTTGAAGGATGGCATCATATTGTTTTACCTTCTGGTTCAACCGCAGTAATCGTATTCTCAGCTACACTTAATCCGTTTGCTGCCATTATTGGCGCAGCAATTACAGGTATGTTCACAGCATTTGTTGGTGAATGGGCTGCAAAAACTTTAAATAGCCATTGCGATACCCATATCGACCCTGCTGCTGTAACAATCTTTATTACACAGTTCATTAACTTTACAATTTTAGGCGGATTCATTTTCGTTTAAAACGCATTAACGCAATCTGGTAAAATAAAAACATTCACAGTATAGAAAGAAGTGGTATTTTGAAAAAAGCAGTTGGTTTTATGGAATTTAAGAGCATTCCAGTTGGTATAGAATCCACTGATGAAATGCTGAAATCCGCTAATGTTGAGCTGCTGATGGCATCACCCTTATGTCCTGGAAAATACGTCAGTATTATTGCTGGAGATGTCGGTGCTGTTGAGGCGTCAATAAAGAATGGGGCGCATGTGGGTGGTATCCATATGTTAGAATCTCACGTTATACCGAATATTCACCCTGATGTTCTGCCAGCAATGCTAGGCGCTGGGGAAATCGGTGATGTGAAATCGCTGGGTATTGTTGAAACGATTAATGCAATTTCTTCAATTTTAATCGGAGATATTTGTGCGAAAGCATCAAACGTAGAACTCCTGGAAATTCGAATTGCTAGAGGCTTGGGTGGTAAAGGCTTTGTATTAATCACTGGCGAAATTTCTTCTGTTAAAATGGCCATTCAAACGGCCCAGACGGAAATGGCAGAATCGAATCTCATTACGAGTTATTCGGTAATATCATCTCCACATAAGGATATTGCAAAAATTCTATTTTAACTGAAGATTAAAAATTAAAATGTATAAAAAACAAATGGCTTCGGTCATTTGTTTTTTATACATCAAAATTCTGTTTTTTATAAGTGCACCAAGGCCATTTATAAAAAATAGAAGGAAAATTACGTCATTAAAAAGGAGATCGTCATGGCTCGTAAAAGTAAACCTAAATCACAATTAACAAAGGACACAGCTATTCAAAGTGGTTCGGATCTATCGAATTCAAGTGAAGTGGGGAATGAAGAAGTGGGAAAATTGGACGATTTTATAAAAAAGGTTGGCAGAGTGATCACGGGCAAAGAGGATAATGCCGAGGATTCGAGTGATAGCAATCCCAAGAAATCGGAAGCATCAAAAACTGAGGTACAGGTAGAAGTCGAAAAAGAATTAAAGACAGAAGCCAAAGCAGAAGCAGAGGCAAAAGCCAAAGCAGAAGCAGAAGCAGCGGCGAAAGCC
>NZ_DJGY01000006.1:0-18729 GCF_002435675.1 Acetobacterium sp. UBA5834
ACACTTTCCGGGAACCTAGGTTATACGTTATTTTATCGGCTAAATCAAGTTGTAGATTATCTTTTTTATCTTAATATGAAATTCAGATAATCTCAATCACTATTTGACAGATATCTCATTGATATCCGAATTTTCTGTTTTCTGTGTTTTCTGAAAAAACTGTAATAAATTTTTAAAATTTTCCAATCTCCATAAAATCTCCACAACTATCAAGTATACTTGCAAACATAGATCAAATAATTTTAAGGAGCTGATACTGATGAATTGTTGTAAAAACGATGAAAACAAGAACAACCTGAAAAAAAATAAAAAACATCATATGTCACACATGATGATGATGGCCCTTTGTTGTGGTGCACCCATTTTAATACTACTTATCATAACATTGCTTGGTTATCAAGGTATTCTATTTACGCTTCTGCCATTCATTTGCCCGATTATGATGGTACTCATGATGCCGATGATGTTACGGGGTGGAGATAAAGGTAAATCTGAACAAACGGATCAAACAGAGGAAAAACCTTCAAATCAGAACATACTTTCTTAGTAATTTTACTTTCTGTTTTCCAGCTAGATGGACACATGCATTGTTTTGCAGGTGTCCTTTTTTATCATTCTCAAATTTTTGCAAAATTATTTGAAAATTTGATTTTATTTATTTTGAAATACTCAATCTCTCCATAATTTCTTCATAAGTCTATTGTATGATAGATACAACAAATAATTTTAAAGGAGAATTTCAATGGGAACAATCATATCAATTTTAATCTTTATCGGACTCATGTTTGTCATGTCTAAATTCGGCATCGGATGTTGCGGTGGTCATTCTGGTCATAAACATCATAATGATTCAAAAAATTCAGAAGGTTCAGAGTTAGCAGGTTCAGAGAAAAAGCAAATTTCCAAGAATGATTTGGAATAATGATTATAAGTATTCTTTAAACGATGGTGGGTATTTTATTAATCTATTCTGCTTCGATCTGCAAGTCAAAGATCATTTTAAAACATAAGGGGAGCCGTGCCAAAGTTATATGCACGGCCCCTTTTATATTTTTCTTATCACTTTCACAACTCAAATTTCATATAATCTACTTCACTCTTTTTACCGTATATATAACAGTCTCGCAAGATTTTAAGAGCATTATTCCCCGATCCAGCTGACTGATACAAAAGATGAATGGTTAATCAATTTTGAGTAGTTTTGCATTGATGGCCACAATGATTGTACTTAATGACATCAACGCCGCACCGACAGCCGGATTTATCACAATCCCCTGATTATAAAGGACCCCCGCCGCTAAGGGAAGTGCGATCATATTATAACCCGTCGCCCAGATCAGGTTTTGGATCATCTTTTGATAGGTTGCTTTTGAAAGCTTTAAAACAGTTACCACATCCAGCGGATTGCTTCGTACGAGAATAACATCGGCTGTTTCAATGGCAACATCTGTTCCCGCTCCGATGGCGATACCTAAATCCGCTTTTGCCAGAGACGGTGCATCATTCACGCCGTCACCGGTCATTGCCACAATCTTGCCTTCTTTAATAAGACCATCAATTTTGGATGCTTTTTCCTGGGGTAATACCTCAGCAATGATTGTATCGATTTTCAGCTGATTACCCACATAAGCGGCAACTCTCTGGTTATCCCCGGTCAATAGAATGGTTTCAATATCCATAGAATTTAGAATATCAATGGCTTCTCTGGCCGAATCTCTGACAATGTCTGATAATGCCAGATAGCCAAGGAGCGTGCGACCATCTAAAATGAAAATAACCGTTTTGCCCATCTGAGCAAGTTTTTCATATTGATTTACGTCAAAGGCTATTTTTTCTGACCGCAAATAACCAGGACTTACAACCATAATGTCCCGACCATCCACGTTGGCTTTTAGCCCTTTACCCGGCAGGTTCTGATAATCTTTTACTTCCTTCATTTTGAGGTTTAATTTCTTTCCTACATTGACGATTCCCTGTGCAATAGGATGTTCTGAATTTGATTCGACTGAATAAGTAAGTAAAAGGAGTTCTTCCCGGGATATTCCTATTGCCTTGATATCAGTTATCCCAAATGTCCCTTCGGTCAAAGTTCCTGTTTTATCGAAAACCACAGCATTGAGCTTACGAGCGTTTTCAAAGGCCGCCCGATCTCTGATTAAAAGACCTTTCCGGGCTCCAATGCTGGTCGAAACAGCTGTTACAAGCGGAACTGCCAGGCCTAATGCGTGGGGACAGGAAATAACGATGACGGTGACGGCTCGTGTGACGGCAAAGTTAAGATCCTGTGAGATGATCATCCATGCCGAAAAAGTCAAGGTTCCGGCGATTACGGCAATATAAAACAACCACTTGGCCGCTTTGTCCGCTAATCGTTGGGTATTGGATTTTGAATCCTGGGCTTCCCGAACAAGTTTTAACACTTGTGACAGAAAAGTGTCTTCTCCAACTCGAGACACTTTAAATTTTAAAATCCCCTCACCATTAATAGAACCTCCGACTGTTTCATCACCCGCTTCTTTCTCAACAGGTGCAGATTCTCCGGTGATCATGGATTCATTAACGGCTGATCTCCCATCATAAACTAAACCATCAATGGGAATCTTCTCACCCGGTTTAACAAGAACAGAGTCGCCGGCTTTTAAATGTTTTACAGGAATATCCTTGATTTCCCCATTGTCCATTATCTGCTGTGCTTCTTCGGGCATGAGTTTCACCAGTTCATCTAGTGCCCGCGACGCTCCCATCACCGATTTCATTTCAATCCAATGACCCAAAAGCATGATGACGATTAATGTGGCCAGCTCCCAAAAGAAATCATCACCGGATATAAAAAATACGGTTAGCGTACTATAAATATAGGCAACTGTGATGGAAAGCGCAATGAGTGTCATCATTGCCGGCGATTTTTTCTTAAGCTCATCTCTGGCACCGACAAGGAAGGGCTTTCCGCCATAAAAAAAGAGAATGGTAGAAAGACCAAACAGTAAATAGGAATCGCCGATGAATCGCCAATCCACACCCATAAACATCTGGATCATTGGCGATAAAATTAGTATCGGTATCGTAATAATCAAAGAAACAAAAAACCGTTTTCTAAAATCCGCCACCATCATTGCGTGATGATCATGATGGTCATCATGTTCGGTATGTTGCTCATTGGCTGGAATATGATGATGAGAATGTTCCATTTCTGCCTGGGGAATTTCTTGGCCGGGATCATGCGGATGATTCATTCCACCATGACCTTGATTATGCGTATGTTCATCATTTTTTTGAGGAATGTCCTTGTGTTCCTGATGTGCATGGTTTTTATGTGCTTGATGGGTTTCATGCTTATCACTCATCAATTCTCCGTCAGGCAAAGCACTCTTCAGATCTTTAGTTGAATGTTCTTTATCCATCCTATTCGCATCCTTTCTATTTTTGGCTATTCTATAATCTTTATAATGATTACTAAGTATGAGATTAATTTGACCATTACTTCAAACTCACAAAAAAAGGACAGTTCCAGAAAACACTGTCCTTTTCAATCATGTCTTAGCTATAACTTTCGCAACTCCGCTTTTTTTTTGATTATATTCTTCGTCGTCGATTTCACCCCGCGCATACCGCTCATGCAAAATTTCCAAAGCTCTATCACCTGAACGGGTTCCTTCTTTTACATTTGAATTCATAAAATAGCGAATGATGAAATACACTCCGATGATAATCAGAACAACTAATAGAAACAAACCAAATATCATAAAAAAGCCAAAACCTCCACCACAACCTATACCATACATCATAATCAATTCCTTCTTTCTGTTCTCAATGATATTTCAGTCTATTGGATCCACAACAAAATCTGAACTTATTTTAGGGAGCGGATGTTCTTTGTCATACCATCAAATTCTGCCTTTGTGATTTCCCCATTAGCATACCTTATGCCTAATATTTCCAGGGATTTTTCCTGAACTATTGGTGTGTTTTTTGATCTTACTACCGCAAAAATAATTACACCGATAATTACAATTAGAAATATGACCAGAATTCCAGCGACAACTGCGGCCAATGCCAAGGAATTCATCATACCATACGTATTCCATCCAGAATTGTCAAATGAATTATTATTCATCATTCCATTTCCGAACCATCCTGAATTAGTAGATGAATATCTGTTGGACATCATCCCTCCACTCATGAGATTCATCATCCCATTTGGATAATCTGTGAGATAGTTGATAGCAAGATTGATATGAAAGGCTTTAAGGGATTCTGATCCTTCCCCGCCAAGTCTGATGTCCATCTGTTCATGCATGACCGAATTGCCAATCATTTTTTCCATCACCGAGTCACCCAGTTTTTCCAGCGTCTCCTGCCTCACCTTGCTAGGGTCAATCTGTGTTGCATCCTTAATTCCTTGTTCTACCATAATTTCTGATAGTATAACATCCGGACTTTTAAGTACCATCTCTTCAGCGAATGAAATACCAGAAAGAGCCAAGACAGTTAACAACGATAAAATGAAGATAAAAAAATTTTTTTTCATTTTCTCCACACTCCTTACCTTGTTAATTTAATACCCCGATGAATATGGATGAAACAAGAATTAGGAATTTATAATATAGTCCGCTTTATGATATAGTGTAATGGATGGGATAACTTAAATATTTAGAAAACAGCCTGTTTATTGTCTTAAATTGTTGTTAATTGAGATCTTTTTTATTGTCTTCATAGATGAAGTTAGTAAGTATATTATGAAGAAAAAAAATCGCATAGAAAGATTGATAAGCCTGCTTTAAATTTGAATATATATCGATATTTTTAAGTACCTTGCATTATTTTCTAGCTATATAAAAAAACACCTCTTAGTATGACCAAAAGTCGCTAAGAAGTGCTTCTTTCTATTTTAAAATACTGTCCAATTGATTTATTTATCTCAACTAAATCCATCACACTTTGATCTAAATAATGGTGATTAACTCTTCTGTTATATTCTTGGCTTTGTCAATAAGAAAAGCCTTCAAAACTGGTTTATTTTTGTCCATTAGCGATAAAATCAAATAGTCGGTCGATGGGTCAAAGGCCAGGCGTTTATCTTCTTCTGAAGGTCTCGACGGGGTATTGGGATGAGAATGAAAATTACCAAGCGGCAGATAATCATGGGTTCTCATATCTTTAATAGCCGCCAGCTGTTCTTTGGGATCCATTGAAAAATGCTCATGGCTTTGATCCAGATTCGTCATCAGATAAATTTTTTCAATGACTTTGTCTTCAGCTTTTATCCTGCCGGCAATCAGTCCGCAGGCCTCATTCGGCAAATTATCCTGACAGTGATTTAAGATTATTTCATAATCGCTCTTCTTAAGATACAGCATCCGCAAATCCTACTTTCCCTCGCATTCGATCTGTTCATAATCAATAAGTTCGGTAATACTGGGATTGTCTCCACAGACTGCACACTTATGGGTGTTCTTGGGGAGTGTAATCGTCCGAAACTCCATTTTTAGGGCATCATAAGTCAGCAGCTTTCCGACCAGCAAGTTTCCGACGCCAAGGATATATTTAATCGCTTCCATGGCCTGAAGACTTCCGATGACACCGCCCATGGCTCCGATAACTCCAGCCTGTTTACAGGTAGGTACGGCGTCTTTTGGCGGTGGGGCGTGGAAGACACAGCGATAGCAGGGGCCTGCCCCCGGAACATAGGTCATCAGCTGTCCTTGAAAGCGGATGATCCCGGCATGAGAAAAAGGCTTTTCGGCCATCACGCAGGCATCATTGATTAAAAATTTAGCCGGAAAATTATCGGTGCCGTCAATAATAAAATCATACTCTTTAATCAGTTCCAGAATATTTTCAGCTGAGACAAAGATCCGGTAGGTATTAACCGTAACATCCGGGTTCATGGCATTCATGGTTTCCTTGGCCGATTTTACCTTGGCCTTTCCCACATCGCTGGTTCCGTGGATAATTTGACGCTGCAGATTTGACAAATCGACTTCATCGGCATCGGCAATGCCAATGGTACCGACCCCTGCTGCTGCCAGATACATGGCGGCCGGAGCACCCAGACCGCCGGCCCCAATGATCAGCACCTTGCTGTTAAGCAGCTTTTTCTGACCTTTGGAGCCAACTTCTTTTAAAATAATATGACGGGAGTATCGTTCCAATTGTTCATTGGTAAATGCCATCAGCGACTGCCCCCTCCCATGAAATATAGAAATTCCACATTGTCATTTTCATTTAAAACCCTGGTCGCATAGGTTTCACTTTCTACAAATTCATCGTTTACTGCCACGGTGACATAATCTGGATTTTCAATGTTTTCCGATGCAATCAATTCCGCAACCGTCAGGCCATCTTTCACTTCTTTTTTATCTCCAGCAACTAATAAAAACACAATTACCTCCTATAACATTTCGCTTATTATTTCTTCCAGTTCGCTCTTTGTTTTCAACCCCCGGGTTCGGTTGATCTCTTCGCCATGCTTAAAAAAAAGAATGGTTGGTGAAGCCATCACCCGGAATCTTGTGGCCAGACTGACATCGAAATTCGAATTAACTTTGACAATCTTTAGCCGATTTTCATAATCATCTTCCAGATCTCCCAGAATTGGGGACATTTGTTTGCAGGGGACGCAGGAATCCGAATAGAACTCCACCAGCACTGGCAGATCAGATTTCGAAACCACTGCTTCAAAATTATCTTCATTTACTCTTACTGACAATTTTTCCCTCTTTTCTAATCTTCTGCTTTTCTTACCAGCAGATTATAGGTGCCATCTTCATTATCAATGAGTTTCAGAACTTTGTGACCTTCTTCTTTAAGGCTGCGGGGAATATTCTGAACCGGTTCACCTTCATTTAACCGAATCGATAGAATTTCTCCGACCTCCAGCTCTTCAATGGCAACCTTAGCCTTAACAAAGGTAAGGGGACAGACAACATCGGTAATATCCACCTGATCCGTGATCTTAATCTCTGCCATGATAGGCTTCCTCCATGGCTTTTTTAAAGCTGTCGGCGCCAGCACGGTCAATGGTGAATTTAAACCGCTCCCCCGCTTTACCATGCTCGGCAAAAAAGGCAATGGCGGCATCAGTGATGCGATAAAGCTGTTCTTCGGTTTTAACAAGGGGCAGAAAGGCTTCGCCCTGGTTAATGGTATTGCCAAACAGTCCGCCAAAAGAAAGGATATAGGCGCTTTCCCCCTGCCAGGCGGCCGTCGGACACGACTTTTCACAGCGTCCGCAATTGTTGCATTTTTCCGGATCCAAAGTAATTTGATCCTCAGCGATTTTGATTGCCCCGGTGAGGCAGGCTTTTTCACAAACTCCACAGAAAATACAATCTTCTTTTAGCCACTGCACCGCCGTTGCGCCTTTTATGCCCAAATCATTTTCTTCGGCTTTCAGACAATTATTCTGACATCCGGTGACTCCAAACTTAAACTTATGCGGCAGTTCCTTGGCATAATAGCGTTGATCCAACTCCAGCGCAATTTTATAGGCATCAATGTTACCGCTGGGACATACCACATTTCCCTGACAGGCTGTCACGGTTCGCACCCGGGGCCCGCATACTCCCAGCTTGCAATTACCCTTTGCCAGCTCGGTTTTAACTTCTTCAATATCTTCAAATTTAATATAGGGAATTTCCAGTCCCTGTCTGGAGGTTAAATGAACATGGCCTTGACCAAAGCGGTCTGCCACCTCCTGAATCTTTCTCAGATTTTCAGCAGTTAATGTTCCTCCGATAACCTGAAGTCTCAGGGAAAACAGCCCTTTTTGTTTTTGGCGCATAAATCCGCCCCTTTTTAATGATCCGTAATCAATCTCCATCGTTTAACTTCTCCTTTTTTAATTAAATTGATCCCATTGCCTGATTAAAATCGGCGATTAAATCTTCGATATCTTCAATGCCAACGCTGATGCGAATTAGATCCTCAAATAAACCGGCATTTTCTTTTTCTGCTGCTGAACTATGAGCATAAATGGTTGAACTGGGATGAATGACCAAAGTTTTTGTGTCGCCGATATTGGCAACCTTTAGTGGATACTTCAGGTTATTGATAATTGAGAAGGCCTTTTCTTTTGAGCCGGCCCGGATTGTAATCATCCCGCCGTAGCCATTTTTAAATTGTTTTTTAGCAATTTCATGATAGGGACTGGTCTCCAGACCCGGATAATTCACCCCGGTCAATTGATCACAGGTCTCAAACCATTTTGCCAGTTTGGTGGCATTGTCGCAGATCCGCTCCATCCGAATCCCCAAAGTTTCCAACCCCAGATTGTTCAGGTAGGCGTTCATCGGTGCGAGACAAGCTCCGGTGTTTCTGAATAAGTTGCCTCTCAGTTTTGCTGTATAACCATAAGGCCCCATTTTTTTATAGGGCTTCATTTCCGGATACCGTTCCTCTGTCCAGGCAAATTTTCCGCTGTCGGTGAGGACGCCGCTGATGGAATTACCGCTGCCGTTGATATACTTGGATGCCGAATTAATCACCACATTGGCCCCAAGCTCAAGGGGTTTGACCAGAAAGGCAGTCGCAACGGTATTATCCACAATAAACAGGATATTTTTTTCTTTCGCCAACTGTGCCACCGCCTGGATATCCAGCACATCCAGCTTGGGATTTCCGATGGTCTCGGCAAAGATGATTTTAGTCTGGTCACTTACCTTATTTGCAAAGGCTGCGGCTGTGGCTCCTTTAACATAAACCGTCTTAATGCCAAACGCCTCCAGATCTTTAAACAATCCGATTGTTCCCCCAAAGATGCTGGCACTGGAGAGAATTTCATCCCCGCTTTTCAGTACATTAAGCATGGCATTAAAGATGGCGGCCATCCCCGAGGCACAGGCCACGGTGCTGACACCACCTTCCAGTAAGGTAATCCGACGCTCGAAGGCTTCCACCGTGGGATTATTAATGCGGGTGTAGGAGAAACCCTGGGCGGTATTGGCAAAGACCTTTTCCAATTTTTCCGCCGACTCCTGTTCGAATGCACTGGACTGAAAAATCGGCGTCAGTGTCTCCCCATCTTTTGGGGTAATATTGCCATGTAATAACGCTGTGTTAAACTTCATTTTATCAGCCATAATGCCCCCTGTTCCCTTATATTTCCCAATAGTTGCTATGGAAGATAACCCGGCGGTAGGTATCAAAGCTCACCCATTTATTAAACAGTGCGGCTTCATTTTCATCATTGACTTTTTGATAATCAGCCAGAAAATCCTGGAGTTCTTTTTCTGATTTGACATTGATGGCAAATCCTCTGCCATTAGAGATAGGCACTCCGGTATATTGATAATCGTCAATGGATTTTATAGCGGCAATTTTCTGATCCCGAAGAATTATTGCGGTCCAATCCCGAAGCACCAGAATATCCAGGTTTTCCGGATACTGGTAGCTTTCGCCGATTACCGGAATCTCATCACCGACGGTATAAGTATGGGCGGCAGGTTTATATTTGGCCAGTGAAAAACTGTCGGTGTTGTAATAAAACTCTTCAAAAATATCCCCACGGGCTTTTAAGCCCTGATATTCAAAGGAAACCCGATCCCGCCGATTTCGTTCATCGTCTAAAATGCTGTCGACGATGCCGCAGGCCGATGTCATATTGGTAATACGGTCAATAAGAATCAGCTCTCCCAGGGTTTTATGCGCTTTAAACTCATCCAGCACCACTTTTTCGCAAAGCGATATCTCACAAACCGCAATCTCGTTTTTCTTCAGCGATCCGGTGGCCAGGTGTTCGCCGGTATTCACATCAATTTTGTATTTTACTTCGGTAACAAACCCGGGCAATAGTTTTGTGCCTAGTTTTATCAGATAATCACTTCCCGGTGTCAGTTCAGAATCATCCATCCACAGCAGGGTTGATAAAAAAGATTTTCCGGTTGTGATATTGGCATTTTTTACCAGCACACAGCCTCGCGATACATCCACTTCTTTGTCCAATTGAATGGTTGCCGGTTGGCCTTTTTGTGCTGTTTTTACTTCCTTATCCGTCACATGCAGGCTCTTCACCAGCACCTGTTCGTTACTGGGCAGGGCGGTGATTTCATCCCCCACCGAGATGCTGCCGGCTTCAACCTGTCCCTGGAAGCCCCGGAAGGTGTGATTGGGTCGGCAGACCCGCTGCACCGGCATGTAAAAGCCTTCTTCTTCCGAAGCATTGTCCACATGAACTGCCTCCAGATAAGCCAATAGCGGTGTTCCTGTATACCAGGGCAGACTGTCTGATTTCGTGGTGACATTGTCCCCTTCGGTTGCCGAAACCGGAATAATAACCGTGTTGTCCAGGCTCAGTTCGCTGATCAAAGCGCCAATTTCGGCTTCAATTTGAGCAAACCGCTGCTGATCATAGCCAATCAGGTCCATCTTGTTGACGGCGAAGACAAAGTGCCGGATGCCCATTAGCGCGCAGATCCGGGCATGCCGCCGGGTCTGCACCAGGACCCCGCGTTTGGCATCCACCAGGATAATGGCCAGGTCGGCAAAGGAGGCTCCTACTGCCATGTTCCGGGTATATTCTTCATGACCCGGGGTATCGGCAACAATAAAGCTGCGCTGATCCGTGGTAAAATAACGGTAGGCCACATCGATGGTAATCCCCTGTTCCCGCTCAGCCATCAGACCGTCCAACAATAACGAATAATCGATGGCCCCGCCCCGGCTGCCCACCCGGCTATCCAGTTCCAGGGCTCGTTTCTGATCAGCATATAAGAGTTTGGCATCATATAAGATGTGGCCGATGAGGGTTGATTTTCCGTCGTCCACACTGCCGCAGGTGATAAATTTTAATAAGCTCTTCATTTTAGAAATACCCCTCTCGCTTTCGTCTCTCCATACTGCCAATTTCTTCGCTGTCAATGACCCGGGTGGTCCGCTCGGATGAAACGGCGCTGAGGGTTTCTTCAATAATTGCGTCCAGTGTATCCGCCTCAGACTCAACCCCACCGGTTAATGGATAACAGCCTAATGTTCGAAAGCGGATTTTTTTATGCTCAATGCTTTCACCAGGCAGCAGCTTTAACCGCTCGTCATCCACCATAATGATGTTGCCATCCCGGAGCACATAGGGTCTTTCTTCTGCAAAATAAAGCGGGACAATGTCAATGTTCTCGCGTTTAATGTATTGCCAGATGTCATTCTCGGTCCAGTTGGAGATGGGGAAAACCCGGGTACTTTCACCCTTGTTTATTTTAGTGTTATAGAGCTTCCACATTTCCGGCCGCTGATTTTTAGGATCCCAGGCCTGCTCTTCATTTCGAAAAGAAAAGATCCGCTCCTTGGCCCGAGACTTTTCTTCATCCCGCCGACCGCCGCCAAAAGCAGCAGTAAATCCATATTTTTTCAGGGCATCCTTCAGCGCTTTTGTTTTCATGATGTCGGTATAGGCTGAACCGTGATCAAAGGGGTTGACGCCCTGTTTAATGGCTTCTTCATTGGCATAGACGAGCATGTCAATGCCAAATTCCTGAGCCTTGCGATCCCGAAACTCGACCATTTGCTTAAACTTCCATGTGGTGTCAATATGCATAAACGGAAATGGGGGCTTCTCGGGGTAAAATGCTTTCATGGCAAGATGAAGCATAACCGAGCTGTCCTTTCCAATTGAATACAGCATCACCGGTTTTTCACATTCTGCTGCAACTTCCCGAATAATATAGATTGCTTCTGCCTCTAATTCATCCAGATGTGATAATTCACTCATTTTATTCCTCCTGTTGTTCGCGGTCTATTTATCTCAACGTGTTTGCGTTTTTTCCTAATTTTGGCCTTGGGTTCCATTCTCTTATTGGCCGCCTAATATTGATTGGAAGCCTTGGGGTTAATCTCGATTACATGGGCGGTTCCGTCAGTTTCGGTAATTTTCCAGGTTACCTTATCGGCTTTCATATCCACCTGCATCTGGCTGCCCCGGCCGCCAATATCGACGCCCAGATAAAAATCAATGGCCTTCGCCTGACATTCCTTGATGCAGGAACAGCAGCCCCAGCAGTCCTTTGGGTATTTAATAAAGGCTTTTCCGGTCTGGTTCAATTTAATGAGGGATCCCGGGCAGACGGACAGACATTTTTTACAGCCAATACAGTTTTTTTGATTAATTGCGATGCTCAAAGGTCTCACCTCGTTTCACCAGATCTCGGTAAATCATCGTCAGTTTGCCATTAATTTGTTTGGAATTCACATATTTAAGCCATTCCTTGCTTTTTTCCGGGTAGTCCAGATTCTCGGCAAAGCTGTGCCAGCGGGTTTCTTTTCTGGTACGCAAATGGGCAATGACCGACTTGCAGATGATCAGCCGTTCTTTTAATTCATAAACAAAGAGGAGCTCATGCATGTCTGCTGCGCTTAAGCCGTCACTTAACACCAGGATCTGGTCAATTTTTTCATCCGCCAGCGCCAATTGTTTTTCATTAAACTGATAATTGTTCCCAATGCCGCCGGCATAAGCATCCATCACCTTTTGCATGGCTTCTTCCAGCTCGGCCGTTGAAAAAATCGGCTCTTCATGATTTAAGATGGTTTCGGCCTCATCTTTTTTGGCCTTGATGTGAGTCGCTTCATCCCAGTCCCGCTCAGAAACCGCCTGCTTGGCGATAAAATCCACCGCTGCTTTGGCGGCAATTTCCCCTTCAACCAGGGCACCGGTCACATATTTCTGGGGACATCCACCGGCGACGTCGCCGGCGGCAAAAAGACCTTTGATGGTGGTCTCCCGATTGGTGTCGACCCAATAACCGCTGGCAGTATGCCCGCCCACAATATAGGGCTCCGTGCCTTCGATTTCCACATTTTGCCGACTGGGATTTTTTCCCGACTCCAGCCACTTAAGCGTCTGGCTGGGGGCCATATTTAAATAAGCTTTTTTGAGTTCTTCATCTTGGTCATCCGTGATCCCTTCGGTTCGAAGATAGCAGGGACCGCGGCCTTCCTGATTTTCTTTGACCGTGCCATAAACCCGTTCCGAGGTTGTGATGCCGTATTTTGTTTCGTAAACCTCGCCTTGGGAATTCACCTGTTTTGCTCCTACTCCTTGAGCAATGGTCCCGGTTGGGGCAATGGTATCCTTACAGCGAAGGGCGATAAACCGCATTTCAAAGGTGGTCATTTCGGCTCCAGCCCGGATCCCCATGGCGTAGCCAGCTCCGGTGTTAAAGGGGGGATACCACATCTTATGCCGGGAAAAGCCCGGATTGTTGGGCTTATACAGCCCAGCAGCGCCGCCGGTTGCGCAGATTACGGCTTTTGCCTTGATGATATAGAAACACTCATCTTCCACCCCCAGGGCGAAGGCTCCGAGAATTTGATTGTCCCAGACAATATAATCAATGACATTAACCTGGTTTAGCACCTTCACCTGATCAAGGCCATTTACTGCCTCGGCTAAAATCGGTTTAATGTTCTCGCCATTGATTTTAATATTCCGATTGCCTCTGGCCACATAATCGCCGTTTTCATCTTTTAAGATGACCAGCCCCAGATCTTCCAGTTTTTCTGTCACCCGATTTAATCCCCGGGACATGGTCAGCAGCAGATCTTCTCTGACAATCTGATTGGCATCTTTGGCGGCATAATCCACATAATCTTCCGGGGTCTGTCCCTTGACGATATATGCATTGATGGCATTCACCCCGGCGGCCAGACAGCCGCTGCGTTTAATATTTGCCTTTTCGGCAATAATCACCCCAGCCTTGGAGTTTTCACGGATGGTTAGGGCGGCATAGCACCCGGCTGTCCCACCGCCAATGATTAAAATATCCGTTTCCAACTGCTTTACCTGTAGTTTCTTCATCGTCGACTCCTTTTTTAAGGTCATCCTGTTATTAAATAAATACTGAGTTGTTATCTACCATGGCCTTGTTTTCAAGCAGATAGGCATTGTCTTCATCAAAAATATAGAGCCGATAAATCAGCACCCCGACTTTTTCGCCAATCTCATAAACATCTTCCAGCGCTGCTGTGGTGGTTAAGAGAATCCCTTTGACGCTGACCTTTATCTCGAAATAGCTTCCTCGATATGCAATGGCTTCAATGGTTCCCTCTTCAACCGCACTGATGTATTTCTGCACCTCGTCTTTTCGGGTAATGTTAATAAACTCGGGCCTAATTACAGCTTTTTCACCCGGCTTGACTTCCGTGAAACCGTTTAGTCTGGTACAGTCTTCGAGAATCGTAGACTGCCCAATGAACTGAGCCACAAACGGGGTTTCCGGATGTTTGTAAATTTCCAGCGGCGAACCCTTTTGTTCCACCCGGCCATGATTGGTAATGATGATTTCATCCGCTACTTCGATGGCCTCATCCTGATCGTGGGTCACAAAGATGCTGGTGACTCCGATTTTGTAGATCATATCCTTTAACCAGCTTCTCAGTTCCTGACGAACTTTGGCATCGATGGCCGCAAATGGTTCGTCCAACAGCAGCAACTGGGGGTTCGGAGCCAGCGCCCGGGCAAAAGCCACCCGTTGCCGCTGACCGCCCGAAAGCTGATTCGGCTTTCGCTTTTCCATTCCCTCTAATCCAATTAATTTGATCAGTTCTGAAACGCGGTCCTTAATTTCCTCTTTGTTCTTCTTTTGAACCTCCAGGCCATAGGCAATATTGTCAAAAACTGACATATAGCGAAACAACGCATAATTCTGAAAAACAAAGCCGATGCCCCGCTTACCGGCCGGAATATCATTAACGCGCACCCCATTGATGTAAATATCACCTGAATCCGGTGTTTCCAGTCCGGCAATCATCCGCAGGATAGTGGTCTTTCCGCTTCCGCTTGGTCCCAGCAGACCAATCAGTTTCCCTTGTTCAATGCCAAAATTAACATCATTGGATGCCTTAAAGCTGCCAAATGACTTATCTATATTTTTAAGCTCTACATACATTACTTTTCACCTGCCTTTTTTGCCTTGTATTCGATGAGGTTTCTAAGAATCAAAATAATCACTGCCAGAATAACCAGTATGGAGGCCACCGCAAATGCCGATGTCAGCTGGAAATCGTTATATAATATTTCCACATGCAACGGCAGGGTGTTCGTTTTGCCCCGCAAATGGCCGGATATAACTGAAACAGCGCCAAATTCGCCCATTGCTCTGGCGGTACACAAGACGATCCCATAAAGCAATGCCCATTTAATATGGGGCAGGGTAACCTTTCTGAAGATATTAAAGCCTCCAGCTCCCATCAGGGCAGCCGCTTCTTCCTCGTCCGTTCCCTGAGCACTGAGCACTGGGATCAGCTCTCTGGAAATAAAGGGAAAAGTGACAAACACAGTGGCCAGAATAATCCCCGGTACGGCAAAAACAATCTTAATATTGTGGGCATTCAAAAAATCATAGGCCCAGCCAATTTTCCCAAAGGTAAGAATCAGCACCAAACCGGCGATAACCGGGGAAATGGCAAAGGGGATATCAATCAGAGTTGTTAACAGATGTTTTCCCCGAAACTTAAATTTTGTAATCGTCCAGGCTGCAAACAGTCCAAAAACAGTGTTAATGGCAACCGCCGTTACTGTTGCCAGAAGCGTCAGTTGCAGCGCCTTAATTGTATAAGGATCAAAAATCGCCTCTTGATAAGCCTTTAACCCATCCTGAAAGGCATAGGTAATCACGGCAATCATCGGGATAACCAGCATGATAAAAATAAAGATAATGCCCAGTGAAATTAACAGCACCTTCACCCCTTTGGTGTCTGAGTTCGTACTTTTTTTCTGAATGGCTTTGTTTGTCTGACTCATATTTTCCTCCTAATGACTGGTGCTGGTAATTTTACTCATATGAACCTGGACTGCATTGATTAACAGCAGCAGCACAAAGGATATGACCAGTAAAACCAAAGCAATGGCTGTCGCATCCTGATATTTGAATTGCTCCAGTTTTGACATAATCAGCAGCGGCGCAATTTGGGTTTCGTATGGGATATTCCCGGCGATAAAAACGACACTGCCGTATTCGCCGATTCCTCTGGCCAGTGCCAGCCCAAAACCGGTAAGCATGGCTGGAAATATTTCCGGAAAAATAACCCGGAAGAAAGTTCTTTTGCCGCTGGCACCCAGCATATAAGAAGCCTCTTCATATTGTTTATCCAGTTTTTCCAGAACCGGCTGGATGGCTCTGACCACAAATGGAATACCGATGAACACCATGGCAATGGTGATCCCGATTTTTGTATAAGCAATGGGAATCCCGATCTGGGCAAACGCATGGCCAATCCATCCCTTATCGGAATAAAGCGATGTCAGAGCAATCCCTGCGACCGCCGTGGGCAGCGCAAAAGGCAACTCAATTAAGCCATCTAATACCCCTTTCCCGGGAAACTCGTAGCGCACCAGAATCCAGGCCAGAATCACCCCAAACACACAATTAATAAGAGCGGCTGTCAGGGCACAGGATAAACTCACCTGGTAACCCGACATGACATCTCTGGCGGTCACAACTTTTATAAATTCATTAAAACTAAGCCCCGAGGCACTGACAAAAATGGATGCGATGGGAATTAATACAATTAAACTCAACATGGCGAGAGTGACTCCCATTGACAGTCCAAAACCGGGTATGACTCTTTTTCGATGCCGTTTTTTATTCATATAACAATCCCTTCTCCTATAAATACGTTAGGTAATTGCGAAACTGCTCGCAAAACTCACAGTGCTTTCGCAATTACCTAAATAAATAGTCTATCCTTTTATTTTTATAAATCAGTTATTAAAAATTAAATACTATAATTTATAACTATAAATTATTTATTGTAAATCTCATCAAAGATACCGCCATCCTGGAAATAGTCGGTATATGCTTTGTCCCATCCGCCAAAATCATCAATATTGATCAGTTTCAAATTAAGATCAAAGACATCTTTATATTCTTTAAGAATTTCCAGATTAGATGGACGGTAATAATTATCCCCGGCGATTCGTTGTCCCACGTCAGAATACAGGTACTCAAGATACGCTTTGGAAACCTCTTCAGTGCCTCTTTCTGCCGCTACCTCATCGACAACTGCCACTGAAGGCTGAGCCAGAATGCTCAGGCTGGGACTGATTATTTCAAACTGATCGGGATACTCTTTCACTGAAAGATACGCTTCATTTTCCCAGGCAATCAGGACATCTCCCTGGCCATTTTCCACAAAGGTTGTAGTTGCCGCCCGGGCGCCTGAATCAAGAACACTGACATTGTTATACAGCTTGGTCATAAAATCTTTGATCTGAGCCGTGTCGCCGTTATATTTTTTATCTGCATAACCCCAGGCTGCCAGGAAATTCCAGCAGGCACCGCCAGATGTTTTGGGATTAGGGGTGATTACGTTAACCCCTTCTTTAACTAAATCATCCCAATCCTTGATGTTTTTAGGATTGTCTTTACGGACTAAAAATACAATTGTTGATGTATAAGGTGAGCTATTGAGATCAAATTCATCAATCCAACCTTCATTGATCAACCCGGCATCCTCAATTGCGGTGATATCTCGAGCCAGAGCCAGGGTTACCACATCAGCCTCATTACCTTCCACAACAGACCGTGCTTGTTTTCCTGAACCACCATGAGACTGGGTCACAGTAACATCCTGTCCGGTTTTTTCTTTCCAATATTTGGCAAATTCAACATTATACGCTTCATACAGTTCTCGGGTCGGATCATAGGATACATTGGTAATTGTCACCGGATCTGTTGAGGCTGTTTCAGAGGCCTTACCGGTTCCGCACGCAGTTACTGTCACTGCAATTAAAACCATTGAAACAGCTAAGGCAAACCATCTTTTTATTTTCATTATACACGCTCCTTTTTTATATCATATAATTGATATATGAATTCTTTTTTCGCATTATACATTACAATTCATAGCGTGTCAATAGGTTTTATATGCTTAATTTCTTCGAGTTTAATTTTTTATTTAAATGTAATTGTTTTGCAGATGAATTTTAAATTCAACAGACATTTATACAATAAAAAAAAGATTACTTCCATTGATTTCGGAAACAATCCTTTCGAGTTTAAAAAAAGTGATAACTCAACTTTTCCAGCGCTAAAATTTAGCTGAGACATTACATCAACACACGCTGCAGCTTCTGAAAAACAGAAGTTGACAGAAAAATGCACCCAACGTCTGATATAATGAAAATGCAAAGTAACAAAAATCAGACAGGAAAGGTGCATACCACTATGATAAACCAAAATACCCCATCTGAACAGACAAAAATTGCGTTTTTAAAAGCTTTTAAAGCCCTGAGACTGGAAAAATTGACAGTCCGACAACCGCAAAGCACAGGGGATTTCAGTTACCAATGTTTTTGAATTTCTCTTGCTCCTGGTATTTATGGGAAAAATCTGTACCTTTACCTGACAAAGAAGGGGTTTATATCCTTCCAGTGTTGCGGAAACTTCTACTCGACCAATACCCCCGAAAACTAGTTTGGATCCATCATTGTCGTCATTCTGGTAGCTATCGAAAGGATCTTCAATCTGGTTTGTATCCTTAAGCACTCTCCTCCTGCTACTCTCGTTCTTTTAAGATTTCAACCAGGGATATCTTTTTTAAGTGTCGCCCGACCATAAAATTAACGATGGTGTAGGCATATAAAATAATCATCACCATGATCAGATAGGATTGGGGTGTAATAATTGCATCCATTCCGGCTGAAACATTTGATATCATATATGGATAGATCTTATTAATAATTATTTTACTTGCCGGAATCGCAATTAACGCCGAATGTTAGTGATTTCCTGAGCTGTC
>NZ_DJGY01000028.1:0-22474 GCF_002435675.1 Acetobacterium sp. UBA5834
GGGGGCGGGGGCGGTGGCGGGGCAACTTCTTCCTCATCGTCCATGCCACTGGCACCCATCGACATGGTTACAATTTCCCGAGCCAGAGCAGGTTCCATGGCACTGATAAATTCACTTTCAACCAGGCCTTCAATGCTCAGATTAAACTTTATACTAACCAGATTATCGCCCTTCAAGGAAAACAAATCACGAATACTGGCTTTACTGGTAGTATCCAGTAGGGTTGGCGGTGAAATATTGACGACTTTTCCCAGAAATGAAGCTAATGCGCCTGCTGCCGCTCCCATCATCTGGTTCATGATTTCACCAATGGCACTTTTGCTGATTTCATCAAACTCAATATCATCACTGGTGTCCATATCAAACAACTGTGACAAGATTTTTTTCATGTCCGACTCTTGTAATAGCAGGACATTAGCCCCTTCGATTCCCTCAACATAGTTAATCAAAACCCCGATTACTGGTTCAAGGTAAGCGAACTCAAACTCTTCGACTCCGATTGTTTCAATTCTTGGCGTTGTAATATTAACCTTGGTATTTAAAATGGTTGACATTGCGGTGGCGGCTGTGCCCATACTAATGTTCATAACCTCGCCGATAACATCAACTTCCATTCCGGATAGCTTATCTGGATTTTCTACTGCTTCTGTCATATGAATAGTTCACTTCCTCTCTCGTTAAGCTCTTTTATCTGAATCGCTCTTTTTTTCTTGTAATCGCCCATTTCCCCCCTAAACCAGACCTCATCGTTGACAACAATATCAACCATTGAATTTGCCGGTTTATTCAGCTTGATGATATCCCCGACTTCCAGCTCGTAAATATCCTGGGAGAGTACCTCAGTGTCACCTAAGACACCTTTTATTTCCAACTCCGTCTTTCTGATTTCATTGATAATATTTAAGCGTCTCTTTTCCTCTGCCTGTTGATCGCCTCTTTTGATATTTTTCTTGGTTTGAGACATCTTCTTTTTAAAGAGCATATCCAGGGTTGTCGCCGGAATACAGATGTTAATCTTTCCCTGGGTTTCATTTACTTTAATACTCATAACAATAATGACAACATTTTCATCGGCTCCGATCCCCTGGAGAATCCGGGAATTGGTTTCAATTTTCATTAACCGGGGAGAGATTTCCAGATAATCAAACCAGACATTTTTCATCAGGTTGATCATCCCTCTGAAAAAATACTCCATAACCCCAATTTCTATTTCAGTAAACTCCCGATCTTCCTTCAGGGGTTTTCCTGAGCCGCCCAATAAGCGGTCAAAGCTACAAAAACCAACGTCTTTGGAAAGATCCATGATAACCAGATCTTCTTCATCTTCGCTGTCTTTAATATCAAAATCAATCAGCCCCATTAAGACTGAATCGGGGAGGGCATTATTGAACTCGTAATACTGCTGTTCTTCCACCTCGATTATTTCTACCAAACTGTAAGTCTGCAGAATTCCTGTTATATGAGAAGACACCAGCCGGGCATAATTTTCATAAATACTGAATAAATGCTTAAGTTGTTCTCTGGTAAAAAGCTTTGGTCTTCTAAAATCGTAATCTTTAACCTTCTTACCGGCCACCGGACTTGGCGCTTCAGGCTCGTCCTTACCACTGATCAGGCTGCTTAAAAGGCTATCAATTTGACTTTGCGAAAGAATTTCTGCCATTTCATTTCTCCTAAGTGTTTGTCTCTAATTCTATTGTGCAACTGTATCTGTTCCTGTCGCAATGTCACTGAAAAAATCTTCAGTCTCGGAAATAATGATTTCAACCCGGCGATTTTTGGCACGGTTTTCTTCGGTATCATTGGGTGCGATGGGCCGATACTGACCAAATCCCACTGACAATAATTTTGCCGGATCAGTAATATAACCATTCTGTAAGAATCTTAGCACCTCATTGGCACGGCTGCTGGATAAATCCCGATCATCAACTGGTGAATCAGCCTGGGCCGTGTGTCCATCAATTCGGATTGATTTTATAGTCGGTTCCACGGCCTTAAAGGCCTGGCCAATATCTGATAAAATCTGCTGTCCACCGGGTTTAATCCGTGAACTGTCGGGTTCAAAAAAGATCGATGACATAAACTTGATCGAAACCGCTTTTTCATATTTTTCGATACTAACTGCATCATCTAAGCCATTTTCCTTAGTATACTGACTCAGGTATTGGTAGAGATCTTCCAGATCAACGATCTCTTCCACCGAAATGTCCTCGTTTGGGGATGTTGAACCGTCTGATTCAGTCGCTGTTCCGGTCGTTTCATATACTGCAGCTGGATTAAATATCTCAACCAGTTGCTTATACTTTGCTGCATCCAACGTTGACATCGAGAAAAGTAGGATAAAGAAGATTAAAATCAGGGTGATCATATCTGCATAGGTATTCAGCCAGGCATCTTTATTGATTCCTTTTTTGTTCTTATTACGCTTGCCCATAATATATACCCCTATTTTTAACTTTCAACAGCTTTTCCTTTTTTACCTTTGGATTTTCCACCTTTTGACGGGGCTTCACCATTCGCTTTCCTGATTTCTTCTTCCGTCAAAAAGTTCATCAATTTATCTCGGATGTATTTGGGGTTCTCGCCTTCTTTTATGGCAACTACACCCTCAATAATCAGCTCCTTGATTAGCAGATCCCGCTCCTGAGCAATTTCCAATTTACTGGATACTGGCATAAAGACACAGTTTGCCAGTACCGATCCATAAAAGGTCGTAATCAATGCGACCGACATATCAGAGCCCAGGGTGCTGGCACCACCTTCAAAGCTCATGTTTTTTAGCATGTTTACCAAACCAATCAGGGTTCCGATCATCCCGAAAGCCGGCCCCAAAGCAGCGCCCATATCATATATTTTTCGTTCGAGATCATTTCGTTCTGAGATATAATCGATTTTTTGATCAAACCAGGATCTTAATTTATCCGGCTCAATGGCATCGACAATTCGCAGGACGCTTTCCTTAAGAAACTCATCCTGAATATCGGCTGCCTTTGCTTCCAGAGCCAACAATCCCTTACGTCTCGCCTCTTTGGAAAGTTCTGTCAGTATATCCACATATTCCAGAGGATCTTGTTTACTTTTAAAAAATATCATCTTTAAATGCTTCGGGATATGTTTAAACGATTTGATTGGAAAAGAGGCAATCAGCACGAAAAATGTTCCACCGATGGTTATAAACATACTTTGAGGATCAATAAAATTCATTAATGCCCCAATATTAAAACCATTTGCAGAACTGAATGTCATCCCAAAAAACATCGTAAAGACGACTAGGACATAAGCAATGATTGTTGAAATTTCCATAAATTTATACTTCCTGTCAGATATTTAGTGGTTAACGGCTAAAAATATTTCGTTTGTATGCAATAATCTTTGATAGTACCTGGGCTGAACTTTCGTTTACCACATAGTGTTTGCCATTCGTCAGGCGAATGGTGGTATCTGGTTTTTCTTCAATAATTTCAATGATCTCACAATTAAGTAGAAACTTTTCATTCTTTTGTTTGTTTAATCTAGTTAATTCTATCATATTTCCACCTTAAAATATATTTTTTATTTTCATAGTATAACCTAAATAGAAGTAATTTTCAACTTTTTACTAAGTAACAGCCAGATACCAAAGGGGTGCTCACCCCTTTGGTATCTGGCCAGGATAAAAAGCTCATCCCGAAGGATTTCTTCCCTTCGGGTGAGCTCTTCTTAATCATTATTTGCTATCGTTTCAGGTTAATCAATTCTTCCAAAATAGAGTCAGAAACTGTGATGATTCGTGAATTTGCCTGAAAACCACGTTGGGCAACAATCATGTCAGTAAATTCCTGAGATAAGTCAACATTTGACATTTCCAGATTGGCTGATTCGGTTCCCCCAGTGCCATTGGTTCCGGCTTTGGTCGCAACCGGAGTTCCAGAGTTTGCGGATTCCATAAAGTAGCCATTACCATCTTGCAGTAAACCATCGACGTTGGCAAATTTTCCAAGTGCCAGGTAGCCCAGGGTTACGGGTTTGTCACTTCCGGCTTCGATTTTTCCGACTAAAGTATTTTCTATCGGATTTGTATCCAAATTTTGGACAATATTGTCAAATGCTGTTGGATCTACATTTAGCGTAACTGTACCACCCGTTGTACTTGTAAGTGCAACACTGCTATCTGTTGTCGGATCAAACTCAATGTCAGTACCTTGGGGGGTTCTTAGGTATTCTGTTACCCCACCCTGGTTTTTAACCGTTGCTACTACTGAAGTAAAACCATCTAAAGCGATTGTACCAATATCCACACCGCTCTCTAAATCTGCAGCAGCCGATACTAGTTTTGTTGTATCAATTTTAAGTCCAGGCAGATTTGCAAACGTTAAAATCCCACTTGAAGATAACGTTCCTGTCAAGTCTCCTGTTATTGGCGTCGTTTCGTCTTTAAGTGTGAGGTTTGCTGGATCCAGTGTGTACACATTACCAGTTTTCGTCAATGTCAATGTTCCAACAACATCTGCGGTTGGCTCAATTGAAAGTGCTGCTATCTCAGTGCTGGCAGCATCGACATTCACCATTTCTCCAACTGCCAGTTGAACATTGCCCGTATAATTAGAATCTGTTGGAAGCGTCATTCCAGTTAACCACGTATTTCCCGCCGTTTTCGTAAATTCTGGATCCCCAGCTTTAATCCCGGTAATCTCGCCCGATTTACCAATGGTGATGCCGGTATATTTAGCCAATTCTGCTGGCGGAACGTTAATTGCCTGAAGATCATCAATTGCCAGAGTACCATTGGCATCGAGAACAGGATTGTTATCCACATCCAGAGGTATCCCCATAACCTTGCTACCCGCACCATCGGTTAGATTTCCCAAGGCATCAAATTTTAAATTACCAACCCGGGTATAACGGTTTGCTCCGGCCTCCGGTTGTACAACCAGATAGCCTTCACCAGCAATATAGACATCCAGGGCTCGACCAGTGCTGGCTCCAGAGGAAATAGTGTTGAGCATATCAATGCTGGCTACCTTGGCACCATAACCCAACTGGCTGGCATTGGTCCCGCCAGTCGTGTTGGTTGCCTCAGTAGCGGTTGATAAATTCTGATAAAGTACATCACTGAAGACCACTCGACTGGCTTTAAAGCCGTAAGTATTAACATTGGCAATATTGTTACCAATTACATTTAATTTGGTCTGGTGGGCTGCCATCCCGGAAATTCCTGAGTATAAAGATCTGATCATTTTTGATTCCTTTCTGTGCCGTTCGAAGCTTATCTGTCGGTCAAAGCTTCCAGTCTCCTCATCGAGGTCCAACTATATAAACACGGCACCATCAATATCATTGAATAGTTTATTTTTCATTTCGTTTTTGTCCATTACGGTAATAACTCGTTTATCTGCCGCATTGACGATAAATGCTGAATTATCCATCATAATTAATGCATTGCCAATCCCTTTTTCCTGAGCTTTGTCACAGGCATCTCCCAACTTTTCCAAATCACTGTCAGACACTTCAATATTACGCTGTTCTTTTCTGATACTGGCGTGTTTGGTAAATGTGACACTGTTTTTTATTTGTTGATCGAGAAGCTCACGAAAGCTATTTTCGCTTTTTTCCGGATTCGTGACTTTTGAGGCCTGATTTGTGGGATTGGTTATTTTTTCGGTTTGTCGAATGATGGCATCATTTAACCGATAAAAATTTCCATTGATTCTGTCCGCCATTGGATCACCTCTTCTTAAACATTAAATGTCAATTATTCTGATTTCGCCTGCGTAACTTCCATAATACTGCTCATCGGATAAGACACACCGTTTACAATCACCTGAGCGTCACCATTATATAAATTGACACCTTCTACTGTCCCGGCAACAACATGAAGCGAACCATCTGAAGCGTTTTCTGCCAGCGTAATGTCTTTTCCAATCAAGCTCATTGAATAAACTGTTTTAGTCATTTCATTCAGTTCAGTCAAGGCCTGAACCATTGAAAACTGCGCCATCTGGGTCGTGTATTGCGAGGTATCTGCGGTATTATTCATATCCTGATTCTGCAACTGGGCCACCATCAACTTGAGAAAATCATCCATATCCATCGATGTGCCGGTTTTCTTTGTCGAAGTAGCTGTTGTTGCTGATGTCGTTGCTGCAGTACTTAAATAATTATTAATATTATCAATCGCCATTATATCTTCCTCCTTAAATCAAGTAATTCACACGGTGGTTCGTATAGTTCTGGAGATTCTGGGGAATCAATACCGATTCGTCTTCGTCACCATTTGTTGTGATGCTGTTCAATACCCCGCTGTTTTTTATAAATCGTTCTCTTAACAGAGCCTGATTTTGATTTTGATTGGGATCAGAACCATTGTTCATCATAAATGTTGCATCCTGACTATCACTGCTTTGCTCTACCGGGGTATTTAAGTGCACCGTTTCCACTTGAACATTCTGAAGCGCCAAACCTCTAACCAGTTGATTAATTTGGTTTCCCAACAGTTTTTGGGTTTCCTGGCTGGCGGCCATAATATCAATGATGAGTTTTCCCTGATCGAAGCTCAATTTAACATCGATATCGCCTAAATTATCTGGTGACAGGGTCATTTGAAATACCATGGGCTTGTTGGGTTCGAAATTCTGAAGAATTTTCTGCTGAACCTGCTGAGCGACCTCTGTTTTGGTCGTTACTTGAACTTCTGCGCTTTTGTTTGAATTAACCCCGGCCATATTAATTTCCTGAACACCATTTTCACCCAAACTCTGTTTTTCTGTTTGATTGATCTGGTTGGTTTGAACATCGATTTTAAATTGATCGGCCTCAGATTCTTCCGTTAAAACAGGTTTGTTTGCTCCATCAACCGCAATTTCAGATTTGTTTTCCAACGGTTGATTACCCTGTAGTTGTTGGCTTTCATCAACGGTCTGTAAATCAGAACCATCGACTTTGATTGACTGGCTAACCAATTCCTGATCCGGGTTGCGTCTATTGGTTGTAACATCAACTAAATCCAACTCAGACCCAACGGTTTTTTGCAACTCCGGTTCGCCTTTAATTTCGAAAACCGTTCCATCATTCAAACGTTCACTGTTTTGCACCACTACCGGTGTGACTTCTTCCCTGATTTCTTCAAACGGTAACATACCTTCTAACGCAGGTGACAGTAATGGCTGACTACTCTCCGTTGTCACGGTGAGCATTTGCCCCTGTTCACCCATAGCTTCCGGCTCTTCAACTCCTTGAATACCTAATTTCAGGTTAAGCCTTGTCAGCGCTGTTTCGATACCTCCCTGAAAACTCTGGATAGCCATTAACTGTGTTGAATCCAGTGTTGATAAAGAACTTGTTCCCCGTTCTTCATCGCTTTTTTGCTCCGCAATCTTTGGTTCTTCAACTTGATCATCAACAGTCGTGACTTCACCATCTTTTACCAATGTTTGATCGCTTTGCCGTCGATTGTTTTCCGCAATCGATTTGGCTTCCCGCTGATTCTTTCGAACCTTCTCCGCATGATGATCCGCATGACTGATCGTCTGTTTTGACTGATCCAGCAAATCCTTAAATTGGGCGCTTTTTTCATGTCCGCTTGTCTGACTGGTGGATGGATTTTCTGATTGTCCACTCATCCCTCTCAATCCTGCCATTGTCGACCTTCCTGTCGCTTGAAACTCTAAATTCATTGCCTACCTCCCTTCGTAAATTTGATTATTACCGATACACAATCATACCGCTAACATGATCGAACAATTCAAATTGTTCGTTTATTATAACAGCCGAAACGGCTGTGATAATCATATGTATACTATATAAGCCAAAATAACCGCTGTAAACATCTAAATCACAAATTAAATTGGATCTTAAGAAAACTCCTATTTTAAATAACAATTATTCCCGCTAAAAGAATCTTTCCTGAAAAACAAACCGGCCATTATTATATAACAGTCAAGGAAAACCCTGCAACTCATTTTATGGTTAATTTCTGACAAAAAAAAGCAGCGACAATACCGCTGCTCATTATGGTTATAACCATCTTAATTGCAACTGGCTGTCATGTACCATTGTATTTAGACCCTGTAGTTTTGCGTCCTTACTTTTCAATAAGTATGCCAATATTAGGTTGTTATAATATTACGATATAATCCTCTCATTGTCAATGAAAATATTACTTTTCTTAAGGTAAATTTCTTGTAAATACCTCTATTTAGCTGTATTTATCTATGTTACGACCCTATCTGGTTGGTTGTATTTATTGCTGACTATCTTCCATTTCATTGTCATAATCATCTTTGGCAATCAACCCCTGATGCAGTTTTAAGCCCAAAATACCCTGGGCAATGTTCGAGGCATGATCACCAACCCGTTCAATATTGGTCAACAGATCCAGAAAAATGACTCCGGCATAAGGATTGCAGATTCCCTCGTTAAGGCGACGGATGTGGTCATCCTTTAAGCTTTCTGTCATTTCATCAATTTCTTCTTCTTCATCAAGAATTTTATAGCATAAGCTTGACTCTTCTGTTTCCATTAATTCTACCATATCCCTGAGGGTGTTGGAAGTCAAACTGATTAAATTTAACACTTCCTGATTGGCAATATCACTAAAGATGATTTTGTTAGTCGCCCGCATTTCAGCCAGCTCCCCGATATTCATGGCATGATCGCCAATTCGCTCCAGATCATGGCTCCCTTTCATGACAAAGGCCAGGCGGTCATTTTCTTCTTCTGACATATTTTCGTTTGAAAGCTTAACCGAGTATTCCACGATGCCCTGTTGAAATTCATCAATGCGTTCTTCCCGCTTGATTATTTCTTCAACCAGCTTTTCATTCCCATCCATGATGGATTCACAGGCAATTTTAAAATTCTTAAAACTCATTTCGGCCAGGCGATTTGTTTCTTTGACAACCTGACCTAAAGCAACGGAAGGATTATTGAGCAATCGATCATCCAATTGCAATCCTTTTTCTTCTTCTTTCTCCGGATAGATCCGATCCAGAAAGGTGACAAAATAACCAATCAGGGGAAATAACACAATGGTGTTGGCTACATTAAAAAAGGTATGCGCCATGGCAATTTGTCTTGCCACATTAGGAACCACCTCACCGCTGCTACTGATAAATACGCCGGAAATACCGACAATGAATTCATAAATGGGATTAGTCGCCATGATGCTGTCCATTCCGACCAACAGGATCATCACCCAGATAGCTCCAAATACATTAACAAACAGGTGGATAAAGGCCGCTTTTTTTGCAGCTGTGGAGGTACCAATGCAGGAAATCAGAGCGGTCACACAGGTTCCAATATTGGTACCTATTAAAATGGGAATACAGATTTGGATCGCACCGGTTCCGCCAATACTGGCAAATACCCCTGACAAAGCCAGTGCCTGGAGCAAACCAATGGAGGCACTACTGCTTTGTATGATACCAGTGATCAGGGTTCCGATCAGAACTCCCAGTAGTGGATTCTTTCCATAGGTTGACAACAGATAAATGAAATCCTCACTCTCCCGGAGTGGCTCCATTGCCGTTGACATCGCAGCGATACCAAAGAATAAGATCCCAAAACCAAGCATGATACTGCCCCAATCCCGATTTTTTTTGCGGGAACTGAACAGCGTTATCAGGGCACCAAAGCCGATAAAAACGGGTGCGAGTTCCGTCACATTAAAAGCAATTAATTGAGCAGTAACTGTTGTTCCAATATTGGCACCGAGAATAACCCCAGCCGCCTGGGTAAGTGTCATCAATGCAGCATTGACAAAACCAACCACCATCACTGTTGTGGTGCTGGAACTCTGAACAATCATTGTGACAACGGTTCCCACCAGTATCGCTTTGACCTTATTATTGGTCAAAACTTCCAGTAGTTTTTTCATTTTTGTTCCGGCCACCGTTTTTAAGCCTTCGCTCATCATGTGCATCCCAAAAACAAATAACCCTAAACCTCCGAAAAGGCCAATCAGCATTTCTAACGTCATTATTTCCTCCAAAATAATCATTGATTAAGGTAACATTTATTTCAAAATTAATAAACATCACGAAAGACCAGCTATCGCAACTCAATCTTTTAATATTAACCAGGATAACTATATTCCTCTGAGTTATATCACCTTTTTGAATTTAACATAATTTTAACATTAACCAATGGGCAAGAGAACCTTTTTTTAATTTTTTTAATTTTCTTTTTTGTTATCGTTTCATTATTATCATCAACCACGTTAACAATATTTTCTTTGTCATTGAGGTTTTATTTCAAGAAATGAAAACGAAGTTCGTTTAAATAACAAAAGTTTAGGTTGACATCAGGGCTTGTATTTGATATTCTTCATTCTAGTTTACAAATTAATAGCAAAAGCGTTGAGAAAAGAATAACTCAGTGGGTCAATGGTTTAAAGCGAACAGATGCTGGTGAAAGATCTGTAATCAAACTCTATGAATGGCACTTTTTGAGCTGCGATACCATTAATTCTTTGGGTGATTGACTGGTGTTGCCGTGAAATTCGTTAAATTTTTAAGGTGGTTTGTCATTTCTGGCAGACAACTTGGGTGGAACCGCGGTTATACCGTCCCTTGTTTTTTAACAAGGGACGGTATTTTTTATTAACCAAAATGCTAATTAAAAATAATGTTAATCAGGAGGAAAAAAATGTCAGAATTTACCATGGCTGAAATTGTCAGTCTTGCCAAAATGAGGGGAATAATCTTCCCCGGTTCAGAAATTTACGATGGTCTTGCCAACAGTTGGGATTATGGCCCACTGGGTGTTGAAATGAAAAACAACGTTAAAAAAGCCTGGTGGAAGAAATTTGTTCAGGAATCACCTTATAATGTGGGGCTGGATGCTGCCATCCTGATGAACCCCAAAACCTGGGTCGCCTCGGGACATGTGGGAGGCTTCAATGATCCGCTGATGGATTGCAAAGCCTGTCAATCCCGTTTTCGAGCTGATAAGCTAATTGCTGACTACTATTTTGAAAAAGGCGAGGATGTCATTGTTGATGCCTGGTCCAACGACGAAATGAAGGCTTTTATCGAAGAACACAACATTGTCTGTCCGGAATGCGGTAAAATGGATTACACGGATATCCGTCAGTTCAATCTGATGTTTAAAACCTTCCAGGGGGTTAATGAAGATACCGCCAGCGAAATCTTTCTGCGCCCGGAAACAGCCCAAGGTATTTTTGTCAATTTCAAAAATGTTCAGCGAACGACCCGCAAGAAAGTACCGTTTGGAATCGCCCAGGTTGGTAAGTCCTTCCGAAATGAAATTACACCGGGTAACTTTATTTTTAGAACCCGGGAGTTTGAACAAATGGAACTGGAATTTTTCTGTGCGCCTGGCACCGATCTTGAATGGTTTGATTACTGGAAAGCTTTCTGTAAGAAATGGCTGTTTGACCTCGGAATGAAAGATGAAAATATCCGCTTCCGGGATCACGAGAAAGAAGAGCTTTCCCATTATAGTAACGCCACCACTGATGTGGAGTTCCGCTTCCCATTTGGCTGGGGTGAGCTTTGGGGCATCGCTGACCGAACCGATTTTGATTTAACGCAACACCAGAATCACTCGGGAAAAGACATGAAGTACACCGATCCGGTTACCAATGAAAAATATATCCCCTATTGTATTGAGCCATCATTGGGAGCTGACCGGGTTTTCCTGGCCTTCTTATGCAATGCCATGGAAAAAGAAACCATTTCCAACGGCGACAAAACCGAAGAACGCAACGTCATGCGGATACATCCCTTCCTGTCGGCCTACAAGGCGGCCGTCTTACCGCTTTCTAAAAAATTAAGCGATAAAGCCCTTGAAATTTCCACCCTGCTATCAAAGCACTTTATGATTGAATACGACGAAGCTGGCAGTATTGGCAAGCGTTACCGACGTCAGGACGAAATCGGCACACCTTTCTGTGTCACCGTCGATTTTGATACCCTAGACGATGAATGCGTTACCCTCCGGGATCGCGACACCATGGATCAGGTTCGTATCCCCATCGCTGAAGTGGTCGATTATATTACGAAGCGGATTGATTTTTAGCGAACCTTTTTTTTAAAAAAAAACGATCCCTGTTCGAAAGCTTTCGAACAGGGATCATTTTTGAGTGATAAATTAAAATTAAGCTTCTTTAATTGCCAATACGTCTTGTGGACATGCTTCAACACAGATACCACAAGCGATACATTTTGAAGGAACATCCCGATCTTCTGATTTAACCAGTACGCCAAATGGACATGCTTCAACACATTTTCCACAGTTTACACATAATTTTTTACTGATCATGTATACACCTTTGGCATTTTGAGTGATGGCTCCTGCTTCACATGCTTTAGCGCATTTACCGCATTGAACACATACCAATGTTTTAGGGCTACCATCTTCTTTTTCGGTGATGCGAATACAAGCCAATTCTGAAACCGGTTCTTTGTAGAATGCGTTTGCACATGCTAATTCACAACCTAAACACTTAACACATGCTGACTGATCTGCTACGACTACTTTTTTCATTGTTACTCCTCCTTAAGGACAATCTGATCTTTTGATCAAATTTATGTTTGAATTTTTTCAACTGATTTTCATTCTACTGATAAAGCCCAAAAATGTCAACCTAATCCGGAATTTTTATAGGTATTTATCGTGTTTCGCTACTAATCTTCTTCCCGCTGATAAAATATTACAGCTCTTTGCCCGTACTCCTTCTAAACAAGGTTAATTTTTTATCAATTAATTCCCTGCAACAAAAAAAGCTCTTCACATTGGAAAAGCTTCTTTTGCTAATTATGAATGCTGTTTCAGTTTTTCAGCCTGGTCGTTGGTGATCAAGGCATTGACCATTTCATCGATGTCACCGTCGAGAAAAGCATCCAGTTGATAAACGGTCATATTGATGCGGTGATCAGAGATCCGTCCCTGGGGAAAATTATAAGTCCGAATCCGCTCGCTGCGGTCACCAGTGCCGACCTGACTTTTCCGGTTTTCGGCAATTTCACTTTGCTGTTTCTGCTGTTCAATTTCATAAAGTCTGGCTTTTAAAATTTTTAAAGCCTTGTCTTTATTTTTCAGTTGGGACTTTTCATCCTGACAGGTGACCACCATCCCAGTGGGAATATGCGTAATCCGAACCGCCGAGTCCGTGGTGTTGACACTTTGCCCCCCATTTCCGGAAGAACGATAGACATCGACTCGCAGATCATTGGTGCCAATTTCAATTTCGACGTCCTCAGCCTCGGGCAACACTGCCACCGTAGCGGTTGAGGTATGAATCCGGCCACCCGACTCAGTACTGGGAATCCGTTGTACCCGATGAACCCCGCTTTCATATTTCAGCCGACTGTATACCCCAGTCCCTTCAATGGCAAAAATGATTTCCTTGATTCCCCCGATGTCGGGAATACTGGAGCTCATGATCTCACTTTTCCAGCCTTGTCGCTCAGCATAACGGGTAAACATTCTAAAGAGATCGCCGGCAAACAGGGCTGCTTCACTGCCACCAGCTCCGGCCCGAATTTCAACAATAACGTTTTTATCATCATTGGCATCCTTAGGCAGTAGCAGAACTCTCAGTTCCTCTTCCAATTCCACTTTCTTTTTAGACAATTCATCGAGCTCAACTTCAGCCATTTCTTTAAAATCTTTTTCCAGTTGTTTATCTGAAAGCATCTCTTTGGTATCGTCAATAGCTGTCAAGGTATCGGAAAACTGATTGTATTTTTGGATAATCGGTTCGATATAGGCGTGCTCCTTAACCAGTTTTTTCCACTGGTTCTGATCCGCAATCACCTCGGGATCGCTGATCTTTTCATTTAATTCAGCATACTTTTCTGCTAAAAAATCTAACTTATCTAACATGGTGCTCCTTAATTTTTATTTAATTAAATTTATATTTCGGTTGACTTGTTTAAAGAAAGGTCTACTCAAATTGAAACGCTTCCTTCCATTCGTCGAAGAAAAAAACGGCCAGAGTTCCCGGACCAGAATGCGTCAAAACCGTCGAACCCAGAGGCACAATCTTAAAACGCTCAGTATTGAAGCGCTTACCGGCCATTTTGACAAACAGATCGACTAGTTCGGGATTATCGGCATGACTGATGCCGATGGTCTGTCGATCCATCTGATCCCCATTTTCTTCCAGATAATCCACCATTTTTTTAATCAGCTTCTTTTCACCTCTGACCTTGTCAATTTGCTGCAGTTCTCCAGCTTTGCTCACTTCCAGCAAGGGGTTGATGTTAAGCATATTCCCAATGATGGCTGTTCCCTTATTCAGTCGACCACCGCGATACAGATATTGGAGATCCGTCACTGTAAAGACATGTTTGACATGATCAATATAATAATTAATCCGCAGCATCAGCTCGTCCATGCTAAAGCCCTCCGCTGCCGCTTGTGCTGCGCCATAGACAATGTGTCCCAGACCATAGCAAACCGCTCTGGTATCGACAACATTAAAGGCCGCCTCGGGATATTTTTCTTTTAAATCCCGTTCCGCCAACGCCGCTGCCTGGTAGGTGCCGGACAGACCACTGGAAAAGGCCAGATAAATAAATGGCTGTTTTTCAGCAATTAATTCTTCAAATCGCTTATAAAAATCCCCGTAGGGAATCTGAGATGTTTTAAAGCGCACCCCTTTACGCATCTTGTCGCAAACAACTTCAGGTGAAATATCAATCCCATCACGATAATTTATTTCATCTTCGACCACATAAACCGGCATGATCTCAATGTCAAATTTTTGTTGATCGCTTTTAAGTATATCACAGGCAGAATCGGTTATGATTTTTATGTTCATCGTTGGTATCCTTTCCCACTTGATTTAAAAGCTTATTTTATCATAAAATTAGTCATTTATCAAAAACAATTCTTGGGCATACTCCCGGGGATCAGCAAAAAGTACCCGTCCCTTACTTTCCAGATAATCTATTAATCGTTTGGTATCCAGATTCATAATCAATTCATCGGGAAAACCAACCGTATCCAAAACCTTGTCGACATAGGGAAAATCACCAATATCTGAGGCAAAGTGGGTATCACTGCCAATAATAATCGGTATTTCCAATTCTTTACAACGGTTGGCAATCCATTCGCAATTCGGCTTGGAACCCTTGCGGATAAAAAAAGAACCGTTGTTTATTTCAATTAAGGTGTTGTGTTTTTTTGCTGCCTGCAAAATCGCCTCGTAATCCAGTTCGTAGGTAGGATTGCCGAGATGGCAAATAAAGTCAACCTGGGGATTGGCAATGGCCCCCAGTACCGCCCCGGTATTGATGGCTTTTGTTTGCGGTATAAAAGTGGGGGTGTGCAACGACGCAGAAATTATTTCCAGCGAGTCAATAAACGTCATCGGAATATCGGTGTTGCCATCCGCATCGATAATATTACTCTCAATCCCTTTTAGTAATTTGACATTGTTTATTTTCCCGGGAATCACCCGATAGTTGGCAAAAAACAAGGGCGTTGGTGCTCCGGGCAAAGCCGGACCATGTTCGGTGATGCAGATCATTTCCAGATTTTTTTGTGCGGCCGCATCAATTAACTCGGTGATGGTGTTATAAGCATGCCCACAGGCAATTGTGTGGGTATGGGCATCTAAAACATACTTTCTCATTTTTTAACTCTCTTTTCTATATATTTCTCGAATGTGCCTAATCGTCGGCCGGTTTTTTTTCTTCCAGTTTTTTCTTGGCTTCCCGTTTCTGTACTTCCAGGTCATTCTGATGGGCAACCCGATCACAAAAAACCTGGGCAGAATGGTAACCGTACTGCTTGGTACGATTATTGATGGCGGCGGTTTCAATGATACAGGCCAGATTTCGACCTCCCGAAACAGGAATCATCACTTCCGGCACCTCGATTCCCAATATATCCAGGGTTTGTTCATCCAGACCCAGGCGGTCATAAGGTGAACGTTCATCCCAGTTCTCCAGGCGAATAACCATATCAATTTCGACGTCCCGCTTCACGGCTCTGGCGCCATAGAGGGTTTTAACATCGATAATTCCGATACCGCGAATTTCCATAAAATGCTGAAGCAGCTCCGGAGCCGTTCCCATCAGGTGACCATCCCGAATCCGTTTGACCTCAACCACATCATCGGCAATCAGACAATGCCCCCGCTTAACAATTTCCAGTGCTGTTTCGCTCTTACCAATGCCACTGGGCCCGGTAATCAATACCCCCACCCCAAAAACCTCAACCAGAACCCCATGTAAGCTGATCCGGGGGGCTGAGAGCTGGTCAATATAATTGACCAGATCGTAAAAAAGGGTAGTGGTTGTTACTCTGCTCTTTAAGAGGGTTCGACCATATTTTTGAGCCGCCTCTTCAAACAGATGGGTCTCATCCTGATCCCAACATACAATAAAACAGGGGAAATCATAGGAAAAAAAGTCATCGATCTTCTGTTTTCGGACCGCTGGATCCAGATCCAGCAAATAGGAAACTTCCACCTTACCAATAACCTGAATTCGTTTGGAGTCAAAGTGTTCATAGTAACCATGAAGCTGCAACCCGGGTCGGTTGATCCCGCTGTTTAGCAGATCCAATTCCGTTGACTGATAATAAATTTTTTCAAGTTTAATTTCTTTACAAAAATCATCCAGATTTACTTTGCCATTCATTCTTCTATCTCTTTTCATTGATTTACTGCTAATTAGTCTACTCAAGTTATTCTACCTCAAAGTTTCCATTGTTAAAAGTTTTTTTATGTCTTGTTTTTAAAATACGCAAAAATCGCCTGGGCTGTTTTCACCTGCATCCCAGGAACCGCCTGGAGTTCTTCCAGGGTGGCTTTTTTGATTTTCTCCACCTGTCCAAAATGAGCCATCAGGGCTTCCCGGCGTTTTTTGCCAACGCCAGGGATTTCCTCCAGCTGAGAAGCCAGCATTTCTTTTTTTCTTAAAATCTGGTGGTAACCCAGGGTATAGCGGTGCACCTCTTCGGAAATCTCAAACAGAAAAACGCCCAGCGGGGTAGCCTTTTTGATCGGATATTCAGTACCCTTAAAAAAAATCCCCCGGAGTCGATGGTGATCATCCTTAACCAATCCGCACACTGCAATCTCCACCGGGTAGAGCGACACAATGCTCTCTGCTGCGTTGACATGTCCGCTGCCGCCATCGATCATCATAATTTCCGGCAAGGGCAAAAAATTATTACCCTCCGAGGCTTTCATGGCTCGTTCCATCCGTCTGAAAATCATTTCCTGCATACTGGCATAGTCGTTCTGTCCTTCCACCGACTTGATCTTAAAGCGGCGACAGGCTTTCTTGTTGAGCTTGCCATCGTCAAACACCACCATACCTCCAACATTATTGGTGCCGCTGATATTGGAAATGTCATAGGCCTCAATACGACTGGGCGGCCGGGTTAAACCCAGCAGCTCCGAAAGTCCAACCAGGCGGCTTTTGGAGTGAATTTCTTTTTCCCGTTTTTCCAGCAGCTGCTGCTTCAGGGCCAGATCGGCATTGTCCGCCACCATTTCCAACATTTTTATTTTCTGTCCCCGTTGCGGTGATAATACTTCAATTTTTTTACCGGCCAGATTCCCCAACCATTCTTCGATGACTCTTTTGTCTTCCAGCATTTCTTTCAAAATGATTTCCCGAGGAATAAACCCACAGCTGGCATAATATTGTTTAACGAAGCTTTCCAATACTTCCCGGGAACTGACATCACCAATGTCTTCGAGAAAAAAATGATCCCGCCCCATCAGCTTCCCTTCCCGGACATGAAAAACCTGAACACAACCCAGACTCTCACTGGCGGCAAAACCAATAAAGTCCTGATCCTGTTTGGTGCTGGAACTGATTTTCTGCTTTTCGACGATATGCTCAATCCCGGCAATCTGATCCCGGTATTTAGCCGCCGCTTCATAATTCTGCGCTAAAGCGGCAGCAGTCATTTTATCGTTCAGGTTTTTTAACAGATCCGGATGTCGACCATTTAAAATATCCAGAATCGACTGGATATCCTTGGCGTACATTTCTCTGGGCACATTCCCCTGACAGGGGGCCTGACACTGGCCAATGTGATAGTTCAGGCAGGGCCGACCGGACTTTTTGCCAAAAGCAACCTGACGATTGCAGGTTTTTAGGGGATAGATCTTTAAAATCGCTTCAATGGTATTCTTTACCGCATAGGAACTGGTAAAGGGCCCAAAGTACTTACCTCCATCTTTTTTATACTCCCGGGTCATCAGAATCCGGGGATATTCCTCATTAACCGTAAGCCGGATCCAGGGATAGCTTTTGTCATCTTTTAGCAGAATATTATAGCGGGGATGATGGGTTTTTATCAGATTACATTCCAGTATCAGCGCTTCCATTTCCGAATCGGTAACAATCGTCTCAATGGTTTCGATATGGGATACCAAAACAGCTGTTTTAGCCGTCAGCTGACTGGTCGAATGGAAATATTGCCGAACCCGGTTGCGTAGATTAATGGCTTTCCCGACATAGATTATTTCGCCCGGTTTATTTCGCATTATATAGACCCCGGGGTTCTGGGGCAGATCTTTTAATTTCTCTTTATCATACATAGATATCAACCTTAAATAAATATTTTTTTGGAATTTTTTGTTTATTCGTCACCACATTTTGGTATAATAATAATACTTTTTTAAACATCCGATTATTAAACAGAAAGGAAGTGTTACCATGTTTGAAAAAATAACTGTAGATGGCCACAACACCCTGATTTCATTCGGTAATTTCGAAGTGAAGATTGTTCCGAAAATTTATGGTGGATTTACCCTGACAAAATCAATTAAAGACAATCCCTTTAAAATCATCGAAATACGTGAGATAAGACTTCCACTATCAGAAAAAGAAGTTTTAAAGGAAGCGAAAGATTTGTTAAAAAGAAAATATGAGTCCATTGACTTCAACAGCTATTGTACCACATAAATCTTGAGATCAGCTTTTTTTGATCCAACTTGTTTCTAAACAAGTTGGATCCGTTCTTTTTTTGATCTCTACTCTGACCTGATGCGTTATTTGTCATGATTCCTTTAATTTCTAAAGTGTTTGTTAAATAAATTGACAACGACCTTCGTTAGATGCTATAATGAAAAAGAATTAAAGTGTATTTATTGATTTCACATATTTTTGCAAGTCATTTTTACGTTGAAATGATTTGCAAAAATATGTGTTTTTGTTTTTGCATTACGATTTACAATTAATATTTAGGAGGTACCAAAAATGAATAATGGTACAGTAAAATGGTTTAACGACGAAAAAGGATTTGGTTTTATTTCAGTAGATGGCGGCAATGATGTCTTTGTCCATTTCTCAGCAATTATCGCTGACGGTCGTAAGAGCCTGGTTGAAGGACAACGCGTTACCTTTGATACTGAAAAAACCGATCGTGGCTTACAGGCTACCAACGTTTTTCTTGCATAATCAAGTCTTTATTAAAAGCCCCACCAGCGCTGCTGGTGGGGCTTTTTTTCTTAACTAACTCACTACTAACTACCATACCGATCAATTATTAATCTGTTGTTCGCTACAAGCTCGGACAGGCTAAGCCGTGTCCGCCATGATGCGTACAACATGATGTAATAATTGTCGTTACTTCTTCTGCAATTATCTACGACCAATTATTAATCTTCTTTAGGCGGCTCAGATTTAAGATGGCAGCCCGGGCAGCCGTCGCCGCCTTTGCAGCCCTCACAGGAAAAATCTCCGGCCTTCATTTTTTTTACTTTTTTGAAAATTATATAACCCGCCGCACCTAAAATTATTGCTGCTAAAATCCAGGTAATCACTTCTATTCCTTCTTTCTTCAATTACGCTGATCCAATGCGCACAATGGAAAATTAACTAAAAATTCGACTGCCAACCTGATAAACAATTAAGGCAATGGTATAGGCTAAACCAATTTGATAAGCCAATGCAAAAAGAAAATCACGCCAGTTTCCCAATTCTTTTTTCATGGTGGCAATGGCAGCCATACAGGGCGATGCCAGTAAAACAAAGATCACGAAGCTGTAGGCGGAAACCGGTGTAAAGATCAGACTAACCGCATCGGTAAAGCTGCCTTCCTGACCCGACAAGAGTACACTCATGGTACTGATGATCATTTCTTTGGCGGCAATACCCGTTAGCAGCGCTACCGAAGCGACCCAGTTGCCAAAACCCAGCGGGATAAAGATTGGCGCAATGATCTTGCCAAATGCCGCTAAAATGCTTTCATCGGGAGTTTGAGCCATTTGCAAACCTGGGGTAAAGCTCTGCAAAAACCACAGCACCACTGAAGCCGCAAAGATAATTGTTCCAGCCCGGACAATAAATTCTTTGGTTCGCTGCCATACCTGAGTGGTAGTGTTCTTAAGCTTTGGCAGTCGTAACGGCGGAATTTCCAGCAGGTAACCGGAATCGGCTCCCTTAAACCAGGTTTTTGACAATACAAATCCCGATGCGAAAACCACTGTCAAGCTAACCAGATAGAGGGAGAACACCAGCAGAGTCTGATACTCAACAAAAAACACCGATGCCATCAAAACATAGATAGGCATCTTGGCCCCACAGGAGATAAATGGGGTTAATACCGCAGTCAACTTCCGCTCCCGTTCGTTTTCCAGGGTTCGGGTAGCCATTACTCCCGGTACCGAGCATCCCAACCCCACCACCATCGGGATAAAGGATTTTCCAGATAAACCAAAATGCCGAAAAATCCGATCCATAATAAAGGCAACCCGGGCCATATAACCGCTGTCCTCGAGAATGGAGATAAAAATAAACAACACCACCAACTGCGGTACGAAGGTCAATACTGCGCCAACCCCGGTAATAATGCCGTCATTGATCAGAGCAATGATCCAATCTGCTGCTCCCAGGCTTCCCAGACCAGCAGCCACCGTTACCATCAACACATCATTGATAAACCACTCAATCCCACCAATGGTAATTTCACCCACCAGGGTAATTGATACATAATAAATCACAAACATAAAGAAAAAGAAAATCGGCAGGGCCGCATAGCGGTTCATCAGCACTCGATCCAGTCTTTCTTGAAAAGGGATGCTCTGATCTTTGGTTTTTTTTGTTGCCATGCTAATCCCATCAGTGATAAAACGATAGCGATAATCGGCAATGGCACTGTCGACATCATGATTTGACAGCACTTCGATTTTTTTTCTGACCCCATCGATATCTGCTAATAATTCGATGTTTTTATCAATTTTCAGGAGCACTTCTTCGTCTTTTTCAATCAGTTTAATAACCCGGAATAACCGTGGATAATCAGTCAAAAGCCCGGGATATTTATTCTGAATAAGCTCATCAAATTCATTGAAGATGGTCATTATCTCTGGCGGAAAGATCTGCGGAAATTCTTTAAGTCGTTTAATCTCGACGGTTTTTTCAACCTCTTTAATCAATTCGTCAATGCCGGTTTCTTTCTGAGCCGATATTTCAATAAAGGGATAGCCGAAGATTTTTTCCATCTCCCGGACATCAATTTCCACCCCGGTTTTCTTGACCACATCCATCATGTTCAGAGCCCCCACCATCGGACAGTTGAGCTCCATCAATTGGGTGCTTAAATATAGATTTCGCTCAATGTTGGAGGCATCTATGATATTGATGATCAGATCCGGCCGTTCATCCAGCAAAAAATTCCGGGAGACGATCTCATCCATCGAGTAGGGTGCCAGTGAGTAAATGCCCGGCAAATCCACCAAGGTCATGTCACTGCTGGTGCCTCTTAAGTCTCCCTCTTTTTTTTCAACCGTTACTCCGGGCCAGTTCCCCACGTAGAGATTACTGCCGGTGAGACAATTAAACAGCGTAGTTTTTCCCGAGTTGGGATTTCCCACCAACGCAATTTTATATTTCATTTCCATTCCTCATTTCCCTTTTTCACTAAATGCTGATTCATCTTAAAATAACGAAACCACCTCAAAAGGTGGTTTTTTATTTATTACTGAACCATTAAAATATTTTCAGCATCTTTTTTCCGAAGGCTGAGGGAATATCCTCTCAAGCGAACCTCGATGGGATCGCCAAATGGAGCTGTTTTATTAACTTGAATCTCTACCCCTGGTGTTACACCCATGTCCATGAGTTTGCGACGCATTAAGCCTTCTACAGCAATTGAACCAACACATGCCTTCTGACCTGGTCTTAAATCTTTCAAAGTAAACATAAACACATCCTCTATTCTTATGGTTTAAATTTAGTTGTCGTCGCCATCATTTGTTAAAGATGGCTTTCTTTTTGTTAGCTTTATTATACTCTAATTGAAATTCATTGTCAATTAGAGTCTGTAACTTTTTATGGCCTTAAGCATTTTTTAAACGTATCAAAAAAAGAACGCTGAAACAGCGTTCTTGAGGTTATCAATGAACCACCGTACCGACCAATTGTTAATCTGTTGTTCGCTGCGCCATGCGAAATCCGCTTTGCTCCTTTCGCATTGGTCGCGGGCAGTCGCCAACTACAAGCAAGCTTGTGATTGGCTCGTTGCCTACGCGCAAATCGGACAGGCGATGCCGTGT
>NZ_DJGY01000057.1:0-8815 GCF_002435675.1 Acetobacterium sp. UBA5834
ACACTTTCCGGGAACCTAGGTTAAATAGTAAATTCGAGTAGTACCGTTTTTCCGCGCTTGCTTTGCCCTTTCCTGGTTCATCTGCTGTTGTTCTAACTTGCCTGACATCGACTGACTGGCATGACAAACAAAACGTCTCCACGTCATATAAACCTATATGACAAGACGAAATCCAAGTGCTTGAAATGAATTGAACCATCGCGTTAAAAGAACCTCTTGACAAAATCAGATCATCGCTTTAAAATAAAACCGACGGTCGGTTTTTTAAAGGAGGAATTTTTATGGCTAAATGGGAAACAAAAGAAAAACGGATGAATGACATCGTCAATGCTGCCGTTGAGGTTTTTCTTGATAAGGGTTATGAAGGAGCCTCCATGGAGAGCATTGCCAAACAAGCGCAAATCAGTAAAGGTGGCTTGTATCATCACTTTGGCAGCAAAGACGAAATTTTATTTTATGCCAGTGAAAAGCTGAATGAACCAATTTATGAGTATGTTCACCTCGCTTTAAAAGAATCTGACCCGGTTGCAGGGCTTCAATTTTACATCCGGAACTATGTCTCATACTGGTTATCACACCAGAAGGAGCTTACTTTTTTCTTTTTAACCATGATTAAAGCCATTGCAACTCCGGAAATGTGGAAAGCGTATGCAGATTACTATACGCATATCAGCGACTTTATCAAAGCACTCTATGACCGAGGCATCAGCAACGGACAATTTGTTGAACACAATACCCGGGCCAGTGCCCTGACCCTGATGTCTGCACTGGATGGTGTCCTATCCTATCTGGTAATGAGTGAAAACATCGATCTTGATGCTGTCATTGGAGATTTTGAAGCTCAGTTTATCAATTCGGTATTAATCTCAAGGATTTAAGGTTTCTACCCAAGGAGGCTATTAGAATGAAAAAAATCGGGATCTTTTATTTTTCAGGTACCGGCAATACAGAAATTATTGCCCGGCTGTTAGTTGAGTCCTACAAACGTAGCCAAGTAGAAGTTGAACTATTTCGGATTGAGGATGTTGTAAATCATAAAAAGACATCAGTCATCAATGATTTTGATCTGATTGGAGTCGGTCATCCCGTTCTGGGATTTGGCGCTTCGGGTATTACTGACCAGTTTGCCCAGATGTTGCCCAGCTGCCCGGGGAAAAAAGCTTTTGTCTTCAAGACCGCCTCTTCTCCACACTACCTTAACCAGGGGGCGTCCGATAGGGTTATCCAGATAATGGAAGCAAAAGGCTATCGGGTCTTCCATAATTCTATCATTGCCATGCCCTGCAACTTGTTTATTAAATATGACGATCAACTAAATAAACAGTTATACCAGGCCGCCGTTAAAAAAGTAGAGCACATCGTCACCGATACCCTCAATGAACAGGAACAACATTTAAAAATAAATGGGATTCTAAGCAAATTGCTTCGGGTTCTTTACTATGGGGAAGAACATTATGGTGCCCAATACTTTGCGAAAGGCCTGGCAGCTTCGGCTAATTGCACGCACTGCAAAAAATGCGTTCGTGACTGCCCGACCAATAATATTTCTGAAGTGGAAGATGGAATCTCTTTTGGCTCCAATTGCATTTGGTGTATGCGCTGTATTTACGCCTGTCCCAATCACGCCATAAAAGCTAAACATCTGTCTGGCTGCGTGTTAGACCCCTACACCGGTGGATTTAATATTGATCAACTATTGAATAACCCTCAGATTGACGGCAACTATGTCACCGAAAAATCAAAGGGTTATTATAAGCATTTTATAAAATATTTTAGCGAAGCTGAGTAATAGTTTAAAAAAAATCCATCATCGTGTAGGACGGCAGCTTGAACAGTTCAAACTCCTCTGGAATCAGATTGGCAGAGACATCCGAGAAACATCCAGGACGTTTCGTTCGTCATATCCCGACTATACAACGAGCCATTTATTCCATCAAAGTAAGCTGCTCCTCAATTAAAGCTTTAGAAATATGCATCCGTTTAATGCCTCCACCATCATCTTGCCCAGCCCCAGAACCGACTCACTTGGCGGTTACTCTCCCCATTTTCTTTTGAATCTTCACGATCCGCTGAGTTCGCTTATCTGCCAACAATTCCTTCAACAACGTTATCCATTTCATTTGGGTCGATTTTTTAAATCCAGAATAAGCTAAGAATCCATGCTGGCGATCTACGGAAGCTGCATCTGTTATGAGCCCAATAGGCAAGCAGGTTATCCCAAATCTTTTTATTTCGTGAAGGCAGATAAAAAAGTTTAAAAGCAAAGTATGTCAGAAATTTTAATTGACTGAATAGTCATTTTGCAGTATAATCAACATCATCAAGATTCAGAAAAAGATTGGTCAGGAGGTATGAATTGGATAAGCGCGACAGACTATTAAGAGCAGCCTTAAAACTTTTTAATTTATATGGTTTTGATAACACCCCGACCGCTCGGATTACAAAAGAGGCTGGGGTGGCAACCGGAACATTGTTCAACTATTTCGGAAGCAAGGAAGAACTGATTAATGTGCTTTATTTGACCTGCAAAGAATCCTTGACCCGGCGATTAACCCTTGGGCTTGAACAAGAATCGACTTTCAGAAGCAAACTCAAACGGATTTATATTAATTACATCGGCTGGAGCCTTGATCATACTGAAGAATTTTTATTTTTTCAACAGTTCTGTAATGCTTCCTGTATCGGGGAAACCACCCGGAAAGAAGGGTTAAGTAAATTTAATAATATCATGGAATTAATTGCCGAAGGAATTGAGCAGGAAATTATCAAAAATGTCAGTCTGGATTATATGAGCAATCTGCTGATGGGTATTCTCAATGCGAACACCTATTATTTTATTGATAACCCCAGTTTGGCAGCCGACGACGGGTTTGTTGAAACATCATTTAATTTTCTATGGGACAGCATTAAAAACTAATTTTTTTGCAAATGAATGACTAATCAGTCATATTGATTGTACGTCATCACAGTTAAGATACAATGAAATCAGAGAATACTGATCAAAAGCGATTATAATGAATTAATGAAGGAGCTACGTATATGAATTATCGAATCAATCCTAAAAATGGCGACAAACTTTCTGCCCTGGGATTTGGGTGTATGCGTTTTGCCAAAGATGAAAATGAGGTTGAGCAACAGATCATCTATGCCATTGAAAATGGCGTTAATTATTTTGACACCGCCTATATTTATCCCAAAAGTGAAGTGATTTTAGGCCGGGTGCTGGCCAAAGGCTATCGTGACCGGGTAAAAATTGCCACCAAAATGCCCCCATATTTAGTAAAGAAATATGAAGATCTGGATAAGATTTTCAATGCCGAACTGGAACGGCTGCAAACTGATCGTATCGACTATTATTTCCTGCACATGCTTACCGATGTCAATATCTGGATGCGACTGGTCAATTTAGGGATTCTCAAATGGATCGCGGAAAAAAAACAGGCCGGGCAGATTATCAATATTGGTTTTTCATACCATGGTGGTCGGGACGAATTCATAAAACTGGTGGATGCCTATGACTGGGAATTTTGTATGATCCAATATAATTTTCTGGATGAAAATAAACAGGCTGGCAAAGGCGGTTTGGAATATGCTGCTGCCAAAGGGTTGCCGGTGATGATCATGGAACCCTTAAGAGGGGGGAAGCTGGTTACCAATCTGCCCAAGGAAGTTTATAAGGTGTGGGACAATGCTTACGTGAAGCGTTCCCCAGCGGAGTGGGCCTTTCGTTGGATTTGGAATCATCCCGAAGTTACGGTTGTTTTATCGGGCATGAATTCACAGGCGATGGTTGAAGAAAACATTAAAGTCGCTTCCCAGGCGAAAGCCAATGCCTTTACTGAGGCTGATTTCGGGTTGTTTAATCAGGTCACCCAAATACTTAGCGAAAAGATAAAAATCCCCTGTACCGGATGTAATTATTGCTTACCGTGTCCGAAAGGTGTTGACATTCCTACGTGCTTCTCAACCTATAATGATCGGGAGATTGAAGGAAAAACAGCGGCGCTTAGCAAGTATATTATGCAAACCAGTGTCAAAAGCCAGACGAGTAATGCATCTCTTTGTTCAAAATGCGGGAAATGTGAAAGCCATTGCCCCCAGAATATAAAAATAAGAGATGAGCTGGCGACTGTTGCCAAAACCATGGAAGGCTTTTATTATAAGCCAACCCGATTTTTAATCAAACGCTTTATGAAATTGTAGCGTCGTTTTTATCAATTCAATCAAAAATATCAAGATAAAATTACGGAAACCTGTTACCAGCGAGTGGCAGGTTTTTTGTCGTTTCAGAATCGCTGAAATTCTCTAAACCCGCAACACTTATCGGAAAGGATTGTAACAACGTTTGTTCTTCCCGCTAAATCTGCCAACGAACCTCCTCCACCTCAGCCTTTTGGCTTCACAATGTTTTGAAACCATTTAACCCCAAACAGAGCTCCCAGTGCTATAAATGGCACCAGCAGCAACAACCCCAACCAATTGCTATTGCCAATAATCAGGATCATCATAATCTGAAATGACACCACTGCCGAACAAGCCAGGGTTGCCATAATATTGGCTTGTCGGGCTCCTTTAGCGGTGCGATACAGGGCTTTAAAAGCTGGCAACGAGTGCAAAATCGCCAACACAAAAAATACCGCTGCCGGTATAACAATGAAGTCCCCAATCTTCGCTTGATAAACAAATTGCAACAGTTTCGAAACTACTGAGAGCAGCACGCCAATGGCAAGAAATAGAATATTTTTTCTGTCTTTCATTATTTCTGATCCCTCCTTTTTCATTTTCAATAAACAGAGCCTTTTTTGTTGTCTTTGCCAATGCCAGTGATCTTCCCATGGCTCGACTATTTTTGTTAAAAAAAATGGTTTGCCACCGCAACATCCCGCAATACTTCCGGATCGTTTCTTAGGTTCGAGACTGGTTTGATATTTGGCATTCTCAACGACTCCTTTCCAGTTGATAAAATCATATCCTTATTTGATGTTTTATTCAACTGCAAATACTTGGCGTCGGTTCATTTGTGGAGTATCTCTCAAATCAGCATAAGTCCCCCTGGCATCAGGGCTTCTGAACTATCCGTTTATTTACTGTGATCTAATCACCGATTTCAAAAAAAGCCTTTGATACAATAAGAGGCATTCACCTGATTTATCAATTTTTTCGGAGGTATAAAATGTATACTAAAATAATAGGCTCACTTTTCGGTGGCGCATTGGGGCTTTTTTACTACAAACTGCAAAGCTGTCTCAACGGCAGTTGGCCCATTACTGCCAAACCCCATCGAACTGGTATTTATGGAACCATTCCTGGTTTTATGACCCGTTCTTCGTTTTTAATTACAGGTGCTTTTGTATGAAAAACAATCAATTCTTATTCCTCCTGGTCCTGACTTATTTTGCTTTGGGGTTTGTCAATATTCACTTTGCCATTTTAGGTCTCATCTGTATGATATTACCCTTTATTTTATTATTTAGAAACCGTAAAAAGACCTGGTGCCAAGGCTACTGCCCCCGGGCCAGCCTGCTGAGCACGACCGGTAAACTTACTTCGAAATTATCGTTGAAAACGCCAGCCTTTTTTATCCAGGGTAAGATAAAATGGATTATGCTTATCTATTTTGGTATCAGCCTAACCTTTATCACCATGACCACCATTCGTGTTGGATTAGGCTTTTCACCCGCTTTGGAATACCTGCGTTTTCTGATTGTGATTCCCCTGCCATTTGAAATGCCTCAATTGATCACATTTGAAAGACTCCCAGCCTGGTTGACGCATCTGTCCTACCGTTTTTATTCCATGATGATGACCACCACGTTTATCGGTGTGATCCTGTCACTGGTTTATAAACCACGCACCTGGTGCACCATCTGTCCCATTTCAACCATTTCCGGCGAGTATATAAAATATACACGTTGACCTCTTGTACATTCCACAGAGTATGGTTGTTAAAATCAACACGCATCCGTATTCCACAGTGACGACAAATTCGATAAAACTTGACAATTCGCTACTCCTTGATAACGCAACGCTTGCAGGGTTTATCAAACTCGCCAGACTCCTTACTGATAACCTTCGCTTTTACGAATTTTATTTTAATCAATGGATTTACAATCAAAATAAACTTAGTTATAATAAATAAAAAAATCTGGAGCGTTGTTTATGAAGACATTTAAGTACAGTACGATTGTGACCCTGGTTCTGACGGTTTTATCTGCAATTGCGATTTTTGCGATTGACGATATAATCCCCGATTTAGTTGTCGACCCGTTTAAAAGTCATATTCTTAATAACCTCGATAACTACAATTCGTTTCTTTTTGGCATCTTTACCGGATCGCTCGTCAGTCTGATTGTCGCAATTGTCAGTTATGCCACCGAACGCCGACGGTTGATTGCCGAAATCTGGAATAATGCCAGAAAACTCAATGTCAATTTTAAGTTGCTGCTGCTCGACAACATTGACTATAACGGGCTGACACCTGAAAAACTGATTGAAACCGTTGAAAAACAGGCGTTTAACCGGCAGGTTCGCGAATGGCTGAGTTTTTACAGTGCGTCCTACCTGATCAGTATTACCCAGCTGGATTTTCTGTTCAATCGGGGAAAAACGATCAAACAGATCAAAGCGATTGATAAAAATGTCGACGTCTTAAAGTCCGTCGCCGACAGTCTGATGAATGCGTTTTTGAACAAGCAGCTGAACAACAACTATGGCGTCGTTGAGATTGAGAATGTCTTTAAAGTGATTAGCTATCAGGACGAGGAACAGGTGATTCAAACGATGGAGCGACAGCTGGATGACCTGCTGGCGTCTTTTAATAAAAACAATATCCGCCACCATATGAACATATCCCGGCAAGCGTAACACTACAATTGCTCTCTTCCGGGTATGTGTTCACTTTTTAGCGCCTTCATTTACCGCATTAACTCGGTTTATCCTAAACTGCTTGATAACCTGTTTTATTTTCTCCGTTTTTGAATACCTCCGTTTTGCCACCCGGTTTTTGAAACGTTTTTTTGAAAAATACTGGCGTTTTAAGTGACCAGTGGGGGGTAGAATAATACCATCACATTGATCCCTGATGATGTAAAGAAAGGAGACCCATGAAAAAAGAAATAAAATTGTATACCTGGCCGTTTTGTCCGTATTCCAATGGTGCCAAAAAACTGCTTGATGAACGTGGAATTGCCTACACCGATGTTGATATTTTTAAGAATGACGACCTGCGTTATCAGTTACAGGCAGAAACCCATCACTATAGCGTCCCCTTTATTTTTATCGGGGAGACCTGTATTGGCGGCTTTTCGGACCTGAAAAAACTCGACGAGGAAGGCGAACTGTCTGATTTGATTGACGAGATAAAGGATTAATGCACATAAAACGGCTATCTCACACTAGCCGTTTTTTCTTCGTCTAAAATATCCATAAAGATGGTTTGATGCCTCACGCAGCGGTTGTTTAGCGCATCATAAAGATTTCATTGCGCTGATTGTTTCGGATTGTCGAAGCTTTAATGTCGTTAAAACAATATATCGCCGCTATGGCAGATTGGCTGTGACAGCCTCACATCAAATGTGCCCAACGTTTTTAATCAAAGTGAATCGGCATGGTCTTAATCGCTGCGCCAACAACAGCTGCTGTGATCGCAACAATATCAATCCCCATCGGAAATCGAAAAAGCAAACTGATTGCAAGGTAGACACAGCAAAGCAATGTCATTTTTAAAAACACCTTTAAATGCGCCCCTGCATATGCTTTTCTTTTTTCACTGCCCGCTGCTTTTGCTTCCTCAAAGCTGGGCCCGCCATTAATCCAGTAGACATATTCACCGGCATAAATCATCCACATTAATCCATCAATGGCAAGCACCATGAACATCAGGATCATTTTAACCTCAGCACCCGCCCCCCAAGTAATCTTTAAGTGTTCCTGCATTATTCTGTTGATCCCCATTGGCATCAGGGTGCTTGCTGCCAGAAAGAACAGAAGCCACAAAACCAATGGTTTGTAAGTCTTTTTATATGCTTGCTGATTCATCATTTTTTCTTTTTCTTGGGTTTGGGCATTGGCAGTTCCTGATAGCTGGCCCGCAACAATTCCCCCAGCCACTCCCGGTCATCCAATGATTCAATCAAAAACTGTGGCTTGGCCCCGGGGTATGGCAGCCCCTCCTCAACGGTTGTCAGGTGTTCTTCGATCATGGACCGTCCCACTTCGGTTTTCTTTAAAAAAAACTGATTATCGCAGATCAGACCCACAATTTTTTCGTCAAGATAGATGCCATATTCGCCAAACATTTTTCTGCAGCTGACGTTTCCCGCTGCCATTAGTTGATCACAAACATACTCTGCAAATTCCTTACTGGTTGCCATTGTTGTCTCCTTTTATATTCTGGTCAGATACAAGCCGACAAACTACCTTACGCGCCAATTATTTTAACCAGCGCCCGCTTTTCCCGTTTTCCTTCACATAACACAGGCATAACTCGGGGACGTTTCGTTCGTCATATTCCGGTTAGACAAAGGTGCTGTTTTTTTACATTTCATCGACTTGTGTTTATCATAAACTGACCCATATTTGATTAATTATACCATCCATCAGCCTTTTGGTCTCACAATATTTTGAAACCATTTGTAACCAAATAGTGCCCCCATTGCTTTCCCCAGTACCGTCTCAATTGTTGGATACTCCCCTCTGTGATGCAAGATCATTTTTTCTTCGGATTGAGCAATGGTAGTTACTGATAGGCAGACCGCAATTACAAACTTATCTCTGACAATTTCTGTATTAGACTGTTAGTGATTTCCTGAGCTGT
>NZ_DJGY01000064.1:0-4238 GCF_002435675.1 Acetobacterium sp. UBA5834
ATATCAACAATACATTACACTAGCATGGGTAGCATTAATCCCGCTTTTTTAGGCTTAAACCTTCGACTTGGATCGTTGCCCCAATCAAATTTTTTTTAAGTATAAAATGCAGTGTCGACCTTATCACCCTTGCATTTTTGCTGATATATAGGGTAACATCATTCTGTTTAAATATATCAAATGCGTCCAATTGATCTGGCTTTACAAGTGAAACTTCAGAAACCTCAAAAGTTGGACAGCAACCGCCACCTGTAGAACTGATGGTAAGTGTTAAATTACTCTTTCTTTTTTTTCGCATGTAGTCTAAAACTGCATTGTCTATTTTAAGCTCAAATGATCTGTCCATCTTTTTTACTCCTATTCCATTTTATTTTTCGGCAGTTTGATAACAAAACTACTGCCTTCGTTTAAGTGACTTTCGGCCTCAACCATTCCTCCATGGGCAGTAACGATTGACTTAACAATGGCCAGTCCAATTCCTGAACCACCGGTCATACGATTTCTAGATTTATCAGCGCGATAAAAGCGCTCAAAAACATAGGGGAGTTCATCTTCTGGTATCCCAATCCCATTATCACTGACACATAATCGAACAAACTGCTTATCTTCAGAAATAAAAATTTTAATGATACCATGCTCCGGTGTATATTTTACAGCATTTGAAACTAGATTAATGATAACCTGGCTGACTCTATTTTGATCAGCATATGTGTCTGAACTTTCCCCCTCAATCGATACGTTCAACTTCTTTTTATCGATTTCTGCGGCAAAGTTCGCCACTGCTTTTTCTGATAACGCATTCAGATTAATCTGTGTTTTATCAAGCTTTAAATTATCACTTTCAACTTTTGCCAAATTCTCTAAATCTTGGATAATTTTACCTATGCGCAATATTTCATCATGGCAACTTTTCAAGCGTTCGTTTGTAGGTTCCCATACCCCTTCAATCATGGCTTCAATATGGGTTCCAATCGATGTAAGAGGGGTTCGCAGTTCATGAGCTACATCAGCGGTCAACTGTTTTCTTAGTGACTCCTGTTTTCCCAATGTGTCAGCTAAATGATTAACAGCAACAATGAGGTCATTTAATTCCCTGGTTTTTGAAACTTCTGTGATTCGTACATCGTAATCACCTTCAGAGATTTGTTTTGTTACAGTGACCGTATGTAAGATTGGGCGACTTAATCGTTTAGCCAGGATTGACCCGACAATAACCGAAAAAACAAGTGAGAAAACGCCAATTCCGATTAATACTGTATTAAGTGCATTCAAAAACTGAAAATCATCTGCGCTTAAAAAGTATGGTCCAAAATAGCTGATATCTGCCGTTCCAATGACTTTACCATTCTTAGTGATTGAGATGGTTTTTGACATAAATTCACCATTCATTTGCGGATATTTCGTATTCATGCGATGTGAAATATCATCCATCACTGCTGTACATAAGGACATATCACATGTCTCCGCATCCCAGATCGTCTGATTCTGTAAATCATAAACCTTGACAATATACCCGTCATAAAGGGCATACATCCCGATGGTGTGGACAAAATCTGCGTTCCAGGTTTTGGTGTCCATATCATATTGCTGACTCAAACTATCTGTTATTTCCTGAGTTCGTTTCTCTTGTTGAATGGTAAGATAATTAGTGAATTCTTTTTCAATTAAAATGTTTGATAAAAAGCTGATCGTGGCAACAGTAAGTAACATAATCAGGGCAATCGTCAACGATAGTTTTGTTCTTAAGCTATGTTCCATAGCAATCTCCTCGTTCATAACTAATTATGAATTAGTTATATTTTTCCTGACACATGGTATCCTTCTTCTTCAATGACAGTTTTGAAGCTCTCAAAGGTTAATTTACCCGGTTCATATTCGATTGCCACAGTTTTTCCAGTAAGATCGACAATAACACGCTCAACTCCGTCGAGTTCGCCAACTGCATTTTTTACAGCTCTTTCACAGTGAGCACACGACATACCTTCGACATTTAAAATTATTCTTTCCATTTTGTACACCTCTTTTTTCTAGTTTATTTAATATTAAACGGTTTTAAAAATTTATCCACTTCAATTGGTTTTTTATCTTCGTCTTCGGCACTGACCTTGGCGAAAACCCAGCCTTCAACTTTATCCGGATCAACGCCGGCATCAATAAAAATCTGTGGATTTAAAACAAAGACAATGTCCTTATCATTGGTACTCAGGTCTTTAGCCCATTCAAACATATTCCCATCACCAATGTCAACCCCATAATGGTCAAGGGCGGTGTGATATTTAATATGATCACGTTTCAGATTGACAAGCTGTTCATAGGATGCCAGCGGGGTCACTTCGCCACTGTAGGTTAATTTTTCATCCCCTAACATTGTCCCGACCATAATCTTATCATCAACGAGCATTCCGGCGGGAAGCTTGGTGACATCAAGTCCAGCTGCGAGAAATGGTTTAGCATCAACTTCCAGCATCACATCGTGAGGGGCTCCGCTACTGTAATCCTTACTCCAGATAAAACGGGCGGTTCCATCCGGTGCCGATAGTGCCCAGCCTCCATTCATCTCATCTTCGGCAATTTGGTTGGGAATGGCCTGAAGCACCGCATCAAAGGATGTGATGGAGGTCTTGCCGACAACATCAGTTTGCTGACAACCGGATAGGACAACTAACAATAATAGGGCTGCCCCGGCTAAAATAATTTTCTTCTTCATGGTCTTTTCTCCTTGTTAAATATTTTTTTATGGTTTGAACCCTTTTAATCGGAGGGCGTTGGTGAGTACCGAAACCGAACTCAGGGACATGGCCGCCGCTGCAAAAATGGGGTTCAGCAATGGTCCGCCAAACAAATAGAGCAGTCCGGCGGCAATGGGGATTCCGGCAACGTTATAACCAAATGCCCAAACCAAATTTTGCTTGATGTTGCGAATGGTACTTTTGCTGAGTTTAATGGCGGTGGGTACATCCATCAGATCACTTCGCATCAGCACAATGTCGGCGGATTCCATGGCAACATCGGTACCGGAGCCAATGGCAATGCCAATGTCTGCCTGTGCCAAAGCCGGTGCATCGTTGATGCCATCTCCAACCATGGCCACTTTTCGGCCTTCGGCCTGGAGTTTTTTTACTTCATTTGATTTATCCTGGGGCAAAACTTCGGCCAGGACTCGATCGATGCCAACCTGTTTGGCGATGGCTTCAGCGGTTTTTTTATTGTCGCCAGTGATCATCGCCACTTCGATACCCATTTCATGAAGCTTGGCAATGGCCGCTTTACTGCTGGCTTTGACGACATCGGCCACAGCAATAATCCCGGACAGCGTGCCATCCATGGCAATGTACATGGGCGTTTTACCTTCTTCAGCAAGTCTGTCTGATTCTTCTTCCAGGGTGATCAGGGAGATACTGTTCTCATCCATCATTTTCCGGTTTCCCAATAGCAGCCGGGAACCGTCAACTTCCACTTCAATTCCATATCCGGGAATGGCTTTAAAGGTATCAATCTTAAGGGTTTCCATGTTTTCTTTTTGGGCGCCACGGACAATCGCTTCACCCAGCGGATGTTCTGATCCTTTTTCAGCCGATGCGGCAATTTGAAGGAGCCAATCCCGCTCAATCCCATTTGCGGTGACAATGTCAGTTACCTCAGGCTTGCCTTCAGTAATGGTGCCGGTTTTGTCAAAAACAATGGTATCAATAAGATGGGTGGTTTCCAGGGCTTCGCCGCCCTTAATTAAAATGCCATACTCAGCACCTTTTCCGGTACCCACCATGATCGCCGTAGGGGTTGCCAGACCAAGAGCACAGGGGCAGGCGATGACAAGAATCGAAATAAAAATGGTCATCGCAAAGACAAAGGTATGACCGGTAAAATACCAACCAACAAAGGCCAGCACTGCGATCGCAAAGACAATCGGAACAAAATAACTGGATACAATATCGGCCAGCTGGGCGATCGGTGCCTTTGAACCCTGGGCATCTTCCACCAACTTGATGATTTGCGCCAGGGCAGTATCGCCGCCAATTTTTGTCGCTCTAAATTTGATTACACCATTTTTGTTAATACTGGCAGCGTATACTGCATCTCCTGATTTTTTATCGATGGGCATACTTTCTCCGGTAAGCATCGATTCATCAATGGCGGTGTTTCCTTCAATGACGATCCCATCAACCGGAATTTTGCCCCCCGGTTTGACCAGGATCACGTCGTCAATTTCGACCTCATCAATGGGTGTTTCAATTTCG
>NZ_DJGY01000049.1:0-22898 GCF_002435675.1 Acetobacterium sp. UBA5834
GCATGATTAATGTCACCCAACAATGAGTTCAAGGTTCCAATAATGGTATTGAGGGCATCCGAAATTATACTAAAATCACCGCCGAAATCACTGACATTGTCCAGGTTAAGATTGCCTTTGCCAATCGCCTCGGTAACCGTCGATATTTCCCCAACAATTTCCTTGAATCCCGCCCCCATTGAATTGACTGACTCCTTAAGCTCCTCAAAACTTCCTTGGTAAGAGCCTTTTACCGTTGCTTTCAGGTTGCCGCTTGAAATCTGATCCATCACTACCGAAACCTCTTGAAGCGGCTTTGATATTTCAGCAAGGATACCATTCATCCCGCTGATCAATTCCTGCCATGAGCCATCAAACTTTGTCTCATCCGCCCGGGTACCCAGCTGTCCTTCAATTGCAGCATGGGTCAGTTTGCTGGCATCATCAATCAGATTGCCAATGGTGCCTTTCACCTCTGCCAGGCTATCCCCAATTGCCTTAAACTGCTCATAAACTTCGCTGGTGTACTGTCCTGGTTCATCGACCTGTAAATCCAAATCCAGATTACCTTCAGATAAACGATGGAGATTTTCAGCCAGTCGCATGACCGCATCGCTACGATAATTATTCACACTCATAACCGGAGTGATATCATGGGAGACATCCACATAACCAATCTTCTCGCCTTTTCGATTGATCAGATTCATGGTATCCATACGATAATGCCGATCACGGAATTCAAAACGATGCTCAGAATAACCCAGCTCATTGAGTCGCTCACCACCAGCGTTTAACGCTTTAACCCCACAGTCTTCGGTGTGGCACATTTCCAGATTACAGGAGTTGCACGGAACCCCACGAATCTCTTCCCGAGAACTGGCTGTCCCGGTCAGTTTCATAAGATCTTCGAGAATTTTATTAACAAAAACCATATTCATATTCTGGTCAATTGTTGTAATCCGATAAGGTAAGGCATCCAGAATGGTTAAATAATATTCCATATTGGTGGAAACTATTGCCATGGCCTGATTCACGTGAGTGATGGCTTTTTTATAATCACCAGCCAGATTATCTTCGATACGACGATCAAAATACTCGTTTTTTTCAACTAATTCCGGCATTGAGACAAGATAGTCAAGCAGTTTCGTCATCGACTTTTGTGCCGCTAACAAATCATTTCCCAACAGGTCATTACCCGATACTAAAGAAATATCCTCTGTTAAATCTCCAGTCGCCATTTTCTGAGCCATTTTTGCATAAATTTTATTATTCTCTACAACCAAGGACAAGGCTTCTGAAATGGCACTCAACTGATCCTGAGCGTCACCCGACCGCAATTTGACATCAATATCTCCATCCGCTATTTTTTGTGCGGCTTCAGCCAGATTGGTTATTCTGTTTGACGAATCCTTCATCCCTAAAACAACGATGCCGATAACCACTGCTAAACCGATTACATAAACCAGCAATAAGCTGTTTTGAATCTCTGAGAACTGCTCAAAGCTCTGACTTGTAATGACCATAGCAATACCTGCGACAGCACCAAATACTAATGCTACCGGTACGACAACTGTCATCAGGATCTTTGACAATAAACTCTTTTGATTTTTCATACGCTTTCTCCTTAAATTTTATACTCATTTAAAATTAATCTAACTGCCCATCACAGTTCCAGTCTGTGATCAAACCGGAAAGGACACATCATGTAAGAAACACGACAAGGATTATCTTTCATGATTTAGATTCTCATTTGGTCACGAATAATATTATATCGGATAATTTACGAAATCACAATTATTATTTGACTTTCACAAACATTCTAAGTGATTCCACTACTCTATTATCGTCAGTTTTCAGCCAAACATTAACTTAATTTAAATTTAAGTCAAAAGCAAAAAACGGCCTAAACTTCTTTTAAAAAAAAGAGCTGAAACAAATTCAGCTGGTTTTTTATAATCAGATAACATCTTTCTTTCGTTTTTTAATGGGAACTGCTGTATACCAACTCGTTTTTTTCAAAGTCAAACGTATTGTTAATGTGTCCCAGAATAATGAGTACTTTACTCAGATTCTCAAAATACACAGCATCATACTTGGCGCTCCCAATGTCAAATCCCTTTAACGTCGGTAATAATTCTTCAGCACGATCATGATTGCTTTCCACCGTGGTACACAATTTGTAGAGCTTTTTAAACTGATATTCCTCCACCACATAGAATCGGCCGTCATCGACGCCATTTTGAATGTTCTCTAAAAACCAGCGATGAATCTGATTAGTTTTTTTAAACCGCCCCATCACTTCTGAAGCCACTGCCCAAGGCTTTAGCCGCAATTGTTTGAGATCCACACCCTTGTCACATTTATATAAAACACTCTCTAAACCCATGTTGTCTCCCTCCACTTAGCAATCGATCTTGCTTTTTTAGTAATGCACACAATCAGTGAATCTCACCAAATGAACCAGCTTATTTAAGATTCTGATGTTATCGCATTTGTCTTTCTACCATTTTACCTACCCCTTTTCATTTAGTCAATTATAAATAACATCGTTTTAGTTTATTTTTAAATTATAATCGGTGCCGATGAATTTTATTTCGTTCAGAGTCATGTTATAATATAGAAAACTGTGAAGTAAGGAGAAAAAAATGAGAAATCGAGTCGGAAACTTGTTATGGGGACTTCTGTTGGTCGTTATTGGCCTTGGTTTTGCCGGAAATGTGTTTGGCCTTTGGAATTTTGAATTATTTTTTACTGGCTGGTGGACCCTGTTTATAATTGTTCCCTGTGCCATTAGCATGGTTCAAAATGGGATTCAGCTTTGGAATACCATTGGACTGGGTATTGGGGTATTACTTTTTATATCAGCCCGGGGTTATTTTGATGGGTCGCTACTGGTCGATCTGATTTTTCCAATTATTATCATTGCCGTTGGTCTGAGCATTATGTTTAAAGATCGCCTCAGCAAAAATGCCAAGCTGATTCAAGGCATGACTAAGGATGGTCTCCCCGAATATTCTGCTGTTTTCGGCGGTCAGGAGATTAACTTTCCTGGCGAAGAATTTAATGGTGCTAATTTAACTGCGGTTTTCGGGAGTGTCTCCCTTGACCTAAGACAAGCGATTATCAACCAGGACATTTATATTTCTGCCACTGCCGTCTTTGGCGGCGTTGATCTGTTGGTTCCCAATAATGTCCGGGTAGAAATGTCGACAACACCGATTTTTGGCGGCGCTTCGAACAAAGCCAATCAACCATTAGGCGATAATCCTCCGACTATCTATATCAACTCCACCAATATCTTCGGGGGGACAGAAGTCAAATGAATACCAATCACACTTGGATTAAATACCTGGCCATTGCCTTTGGTCTGGTTCTGGCATTAGGAATCATCTCCAGTATTGTCAATGGCGGCGTGGCTCTTTTGCGGGGTTTTGGATTTATCGATAATCGCCCCCCCATCACTGAACAAAATAGTCATAGCTTCAAGCAGGATTTCAGTGGTAAACTGGAGTCCGTTCTGATCAAATTTGACGCCGGTAGTATTACCCTGCAAAGCGGCGACACTTTTCAAGTTGAAGGTACAAACATTCCGGCAAGCTTAACTGCCACTCTGGACAATAGCAAACTTGTCATTGAAGATCAGGAAAATACCAATATCTTGCCGAATCTGATCGGCAAAGATAAAGCTCCCAATCTTGTGGTGACAATCCCTCGTGACACGCATTTGAAAAAAATGGAACTTGAAATCGGGGCTGGACGTGGCGAATTATTAGAAATTATCACCGATGAACTGATCCTCAAACAAGGCGCTGGAGAAATTGTCGCAGACCAGCTTCAAGCCGATTCCGGTAAACTTAACGGCGGTGCCGGTGCTGTTCATTTTACCGATGTTCAACTCAATGACTTTGCGATCAAAGGTGGTGTCGGACTCATAGATATTCAAGGACTGGTTACTGGCGATCTGGAAATCGACTGTGGCGTTGGCCAGACCAGTTTAGATATCAACGCCAGTGTGAACGACTATTTTATTACCGCTGACCAGGGTATTGGCCCCATTACCATTAATGGTCAAAATCTTTCAGAAACTGGTACTGGATCAAAATCTGCACCGCATCACATTGATATCGATGGCGGGGTCGGACCAGTTAACTTGACCTTTAAATAGCCCATGAAAAAACACGTTTAAACGATTGTCTAAACGTGTTTTTTAGTGAATCTGACTTATCTGACAAAATGCATATACACTTTTTTATAAGGGTTCGGCTCGGCCACAACCCCCTTGCCATTTTCGATCAGGCGCATCAACCAAACCATATTGGCAGCTGTGACCTCAATGGTCTGAGCACCTTCAGTATCCTGGGAGGCTTCTCCCGCAGTCCGACCATGAATAACATTCCAGTAGTTACCAGTAGCCATAACCATTTCGGAGTAGGTGATATAGTGATTTAATTGATCAATGCTTGCCACCCCACCAGAACGTCTGACGGCAACCAGGGCGCCAGCCACCTTGTGACGAAACAATCCACCATTGGCGCCAGCAACATAAAAAGCTCGATCCAAAAATGACTTCATATTTCCGCTGATGCCGGAAAAGTGGACAGGGCTGGCAAAAACAATCCCATCAGCGGCCTTCATTTTTTGAATTCCTTCGTTGACAACATCTTTGGTAAAGATACACTGCTCGTTTTTATTTTTTCCACAGGCATTGCATCCCGTACAGCCTTGAACCGCCTTCATCCCAACGTTGAAAATTTCAAAATCGATGCTTTCTTGAGCAAAAATATCACCCGCAATACTAAGCGCCGTAAATGTATTTCCTTCACCGTGAGGACTGCCATTTATACCAATTACTTTCATTTCTTACCTCCCAAGCATTATGCTCCAGCTATTCTATTTGTTGTTAGTATACCACATTATTTTTAAAGTAAACAAGCAGTCAACTGCTTGAAATCTTTCAGATTAGCAGATTTTATTGTTTGACCACGAATTGTTTTGTGTTATACTGGGAACATTATTCTATCAGGAGGGCATCATGACTGGCTACATTGTAAGATTTATCAAACTAAATTTTGGGCTCTTTCTATATGGATTGGGAATTATTGTGACCATGCGGGCAAATGTCGGTTATGCTCCCTGGGAAGTTCTGCACAGTGGGATCAGTCAAACCCTTGGGGTCAGTATCGGGTTGGTGAATACCGCCGTGGGCGCCCTCATTGTTGCCATTGTATTCATGCTGGGGGAAAAAATTGGACTTGGCACTATTTTTAATATGTTCATGATCGGACTCTTCATGGATCTGATCCTTTATTTAGATTTCATCCCACTTTTTGACAACTTCTGGATCGGGTCTCTGGTACTCATTATTGGTCTTTTTATTATTTCACTGGGAACATACTTTTATATTTCATCAGCCTTCGGCGCTGGTCCCCGGGATAGCCTGATGGTGGCGGTAACCCGCAAGACAGGACTGCCTGTGGGCCTTTGCCGCGGTATTTTGGAAGTCAGTGTTGTTTTTATTGGCTGGCTACTGGGTGGAATGGTTGGTTTGGGAACGGTTATTTCGGCCTTTGCCATTGGGTTTTGTGTACAAATCACCTTTAAACTGGTAAAATTTGACCCCACCCAGGTAAAACATGAAACCTTTGGCGTCATGTTTCATAATTTGCGCAACCTCAAAAAACACGATTAAACTGGAACGCTTAACAAAGCGTTTCAGTTCAGTTGTCACCAATACTTAATCCTCATTTTTAATTATGTCAATAAACACTCTGGCAATTTCAGGATCAAACTGGGTTCCGGAACAACGGTTAATCTCTTCAATTGCTTCTTCAACTGTGAGCGATTCCATATGAAACCGCATCTTGGTCATTGCATCATAGGCATCAGCAATCGCAATGATTCGGGCTTCCAGTGAAATTTCTTCGCCTTTTAGTCCTTTAGGGTACCCACAACCATCCCAGCGTTCGTGGCTCTCAAGGATGTGATCGGCAATTTCAGCAAACTCATTGGCAGAACTTAAAATACGGTAGCCAATTTCAGGATGACGCCTGATTTCTGCCCAATCTTCATCATTAAGTTTTTCTGATTTGTCAAGAATTCCATCGGCGATGCCAATCTTTCCAATATCATGCATTAATCCAGCCGTCTTTAGATCATGGGAGTCCTTTATGTTCAGCCCAATCTTACTTCCTAATTCAGCCGACAGTTTGCTGACCCGTTCGGAGTGTAACATCTCCTTCTGGTATTTATCAAACAAGGTTTCAATGACCATTCCGACCGTTTTATTCCGCATCCCCAGGCTTTCAGTAAGTTTTCGACGATACATATAGTCTTCGGCTTTTTTAAATACCTGTTGGATATCTTCATCCTTGTCATATTTTGTTTCAAACCCAAATGAAATGGATAACTCCATGGTGCCGACTTTCTCCTTACTAGCCAATTTTTCAATACGTGCGATTATTTCTTCGGCAACCACTTGATCGGTTTTCGGTAATAAGACAACAAACTCATCGCCACCTAATCTTGCTACAACATCATCAGCCCGACACGACTTGGAAATGACAGCAGCCGCTTTTTTTAATAATTCGTCCCCCATGACGTGTCCAAAACTGTCATTTACCAGTTTTAATCCATTAACATCTCCCATGATTAAAGACAGCGGAAGATTTCGCAGGGTATCCATACGACGAAGTTCTTTTTCGTAAAAACGCCGGTTATAGAGTCCGGTGAGCTGATCGTGATAGCTTAAAAATTGAATCTGTTCCAGCTTCTGTTTTTTCTCGGTATAATCCCGGAATACCACCACAACACCAAGCACCTCGCCGCCTTCATCAATAATCGGAGCAGCGCTGTCTTCGATGGGGCGTTCACTGCCATCGCTGGCAATCAGCAGGGTTTGATTATCCAACTCCCGAATACTTTTTGTAGTGATAACATCTGCAACAATGTTTCCAGCTTTCTCATGGTTGGTGTCATTTACAATGTTAAATACGTCTTCAAATGGTTTACCCAAGGCCTCATTTTTTGTCCAGCCGGTTAATTCTTCTGCCACCCGGTTAATAAATAGAATCTGGCCATTCCGATCACAGGAGATAACCCCATCGCCAACAGAAATCAGCGTTGTCTCAAGCAGTTTGCTTTCTTGTTCCAGGGCGGATTCCAGCCGCTTGCTTTCGGTAATATCAATTCCTACTCCGGTGAAATACCGTTTTCCATCGAGGTTCATCAGCACCCCATTGGATCGAATGAGGAGTTTTCCGCCACCCTTAGTAATCAGGTTAGCGTCGACCTCGCCATAACCTGTTTTATATACCGCTTCAACCGCTGCCATGACTCTAATTAAATCCTCACCTTCAAACCACTGATCCAGGGTCATGTGAGCCAGCTCTTCAGCTGAATAGCCAGTCATTTCTTCATGTTTTTTATTCCATTTAATCAGCTTTCCGGTTTCATCATAAACGTACAGATAACCAGGAATGCTCTCAAACAATGCGTTAATGAAGACCATTTCCCGTTCTAATTCAGCTTTTGCAACGATTAGCTGATTATTCAGTTCATTCAGATCATCGATTCGTTCCGCAACCCGCTTTTCTAAGAGCGTATTTTCCTGTCGCAATAAATCACTGTCAAGTTGCAATCCGGAAATATCTGTCACAATCGAAAGTAAATAATTTCTGCCTTCTAGCGCTACCGGACTTGTTCGCACTTCAACATCACAGATTTCGCCATTCGCACGAAGCTGTTTAAAATAGAACTGCTTCCGTTCTTTATTTTTGGCCCGAGTAATCTCTTTCTTCAGTTGCTCTTCACTGAGGCAATTAAAGTGGGTAATTTTAGATGTGATCATCTTATCATGGGATTTTCCATAAAATTCACAGGCAGAAATGTTGCAGTCTTCAATTTTGAGGGACTCTGGATCAATCAACAGCATTATTTCAGTATTATTTCGAAATAGTTCTTCAAAAAAAGCGTCATTTTTTTTGATTTGACCCGTTCGATGATCATCCAATTTACTCACCTCATCTACCTTAAATTCATGATTTCATTTTCTATCCAATTCCAAATCGCAGTGTTATGTTCTTCTATTTACCCCAAAACAGCCGTTTCAATCATCAGGTCATTTTGTGTGATAAGTAGGATAAAAAAATCACAAGATATAATGTCACCATTATTCTTGTGATTCGGATTCGAGAAAAAATAATTCAGTCGGTAGTGAGGGGAAAATAATCGCCTTTCTCAGACATGCCAATGGGATAGTGGCAACGTTTGAGCCAGCTCTGGGTAGTCAGTTCAGGAATTGGCGGAAGTTCGAGACAATGTGTAAATCCTTCCCGGACAATTTCCACAACCTGCTGATCAATGTTTGTTGCCACAGTGTCGAAAACCTCCCAGCCTTTTTCGGGCAGATGAAGTAGGATAATCTGGGTTTTATCACCCTGAGTAAAGGTATCCAACACTTTGAAATGCGAGCCTGCCTCCATCACACAAAGCCCCCAATGGGTGTCATGCTCATAAGATTGCATGTTTGCATAATGATTTGAAAGAATTGCCAGACGATGGGTCGTTACCATACCACCCCGGCGCAAACTGGCATCGGTAAATCCCAGTTCCTTTAGCACCATCCCGACCTGGTATTTTTTTCCTAATTCACCGAGATTGCAATCACGAATCAGCAAGGTAATTCCGGGATAGGTAAACTCGATCACTTTTTCTAATTCTTCAAGCTTCTGATACTTTTTTGCAAGCATGATTAAACTCCATATTTTTAAGCTAAACTGGTTGGATTTCTGAGATTACAGCCAACGACGTTTTTTACGCTTTTCTCATTCTTACTAATCATCGCATATCGTCCAAACACAAACGAAATTTTGTTTGACGATACTAATTACTTTTTTGACCTGGTATGCCATTTTCACAGGGAACATTGACCTGGCATTTACCACAACCATATCGAGGTTTGTATTTTTCTGCAGTTTTATCCAAAAAAATGCTACATAAACGATGATCTTTTCCTTTTTCAATTGAAATGGCTTTCACCGGGCATTGCTTAACACACGCTCCGCACTGCGTACAATAGGCGTTATAAATTTCATATGGTCGCCCATTGGGTTCCAACTGCAGTTCAGTCACCAGGCTGCCAAATCTGCCAGCAATACCCTTTTTCGTGATCAATCCTTTTGAAAGACCAAAAGTTCCCAGTCCGGCAAGGTAAGCGATGTGGCGTTCTGACCAGTTACTTGTGAAGGCCAGCGGCTCACCACAAAGTTCTTCAATGGGTTCGGTAATGCTGAAAAACTTTTTATCCATAGTCGGAATGACTGAAGCATAACCAGCCTTTCTTAAGTGTAACTCCATTTTTGATAACAGGGTACGTAACAAGCGGTGGCCTTCAACCCGACCAACTAACCATCCCCAGGAGGGCCAGATTTTTTGTTCCCGATTGCTGGCTTTGACAGCTTCACTATAGGGCAGAAAAAATGAGATCACAGTTTGTGCTGTCGGCAACCACTCCCGGGGATTCCGGAAATGGCAGCCAATCACCTCGGGGTTTTTGAGAACTGCAAACACCTCATCACTCGCTTCACAAAAACCAAAAATTGGCGGATCATATATTTTTTCACCGACTAATTCAATGGGTGCTTTACTGTCCATTTTTATCCGATTATCAGCTGAATTTGCTATAAAGTCTTCAGCTAGCTGTATTAATTCTATTTTGTCCATTTTAGCCTCTCTCGATTCATCATATCGATTTAATTATAAACTAATCTTATGACTTTGTAAATTTTTATGTTGTGAGTTAATACACAAATCGTTAAATAATCAACAATTCCACACAACTTTTTACGGACGTCTGACCAGCCACATCATTTGAATCTTTTATTTTTTCGGATCAGATGACATCATTATAAAACAGAAAAACGCACTGCCAAGGGTAAATTTACCATTGGCAGTGCGCTTGATATGATACTAGGCCAGACTTTTTTTGTATTCAATGAATTCATCATACGTCGAGAGACGATCAATGATGCCTTCTTCTCTGATTTCAATAATGCGATTCGCTACGGTTTGCATAAACTGATGGTCATGGCTGGCAAAAAGTAAGATCCCTTTAAAATCAATCAGACCATTATTAACGGCGGTAATGGATTCCAGATCCAGGTGATTGGTCGGTTGATCCAGGACTAAAACGTTTGAACCAAACATCATCATTTTGGACAGCATACAACGTACCTTTTCGCCCCCAGACAGAACCTGAACCTCTTTATAAATATCATCGCCAGAAAAAAGCATCCGTCCCAGAAAACCCCGGATATAGGTTTCCGTAATTTCTTCGGTATACTGCTGTAGCCATTGACAAATATTTAATGTGCATCCATTAAAATAATCGCTGTTATCTTTCGGGAAATACGACTGGGTGGTACTGACCCCCCATTTAAAACTACCTTCATCTGGTTCAATTTCTTCCATCAGAATTTTAAACAAGGTCGTCATGGCAATCTCGTTGTCAGCAACAAAAGCGATCTTATCTTCTTTGTTAACCCGAAAACTGACGTTATTAAGAACTTTGACGCCATCGATGGTTTTTGATAAATGCTCAACCGTTAAAATTTCTTTACCGGGTTCCCGATCAATCTGGAAGCCAACCCAGGGATATTTTCGGGATGAAGACGGCATGTCTTCAATATTCAGTTTATCCAACATTTTCTTACGGGATGTGGCCTGTTTGGATTTGGATTTATTGGCTGAGAACCGGGCGATAAAGTTCTGGAGCTCTTTGGCCTTATCTTCATTTTTCTTGTTCTGATCTTTGATTAGGCGCTGAATCAACTGACTGGACTCATACCAGAAATCATAATTTCCGACATAAACCTTAATCTTACCGAAGTCGATATCGACGATATGGGTACAGACGTTATTTAAGAAATAACGGTCATGGGATACCACAATAACCGTTCCCTCATAATCCATCAAAAATTCTTCCAGCCATTCGACGGCCTGAATATCCAAATGGTTAGTGGGCTCATCCAGTAAGATGATTTCCGGCTTGCCAAACAAGGCCTGGGCCAGTAAAACCTTGACCTTTTCGTTACCAGTCAGGCTATCCATATTGGCATCAAGAATTTCGACCCCCAGACCAAGCCCCTGAATGATACGGGACGCATCGGATTCGGCTTCCCAACCGCCCATTTCGGCAAATTCACCTTCCAGTTCGCCAGCCCGGATACCGTCCTCATCAGAAAAATCTTCTTTCATATACAGGGCATCTTTTTCTTTCATAACCGAATACAAACGTTGATTCCCCATCATGATGGTATCCAAAACTGAATACGCATCATAAGCATAATGATCCTGCTTTAAGACCGACATCCGCATGTGCTCGGGGATTAAGACATTCCCGGTGGATGGTTCAATTTCGCCTGATAAAATTTTCAAAAAAGTGGTTTTTCCAGCCCCGTTCGCTCCAATGACCCCATAACAATTCCCCGGGGTAAACTTTATATTTACATTGGAAAAAAGATTTGTTCCGCTAAAATTTAAGCTTAGTTCTGATACTGTTATCATTTTTTATAATCCTCCATTGATTTAATTGGCAACCCCTGTAAAATAATCTCATTGTGACTTTTTAAAACTACCTGATTTTACTCGCTTCCAGTAGCAGGTGCCAGTTTTTTGTACAATCGCCGCATTAATCTGCAAATTTGTATTTCATCATTTTGTTGCCGTTCCGTAAAGAAGAGGCCTTTATCAGATCACTGACAAAGAACCTCTATCATAAGCCACTTTATTATATCCTTTTTATCATTTTTTATCCAGTCTTTTTGCAAAATAATATCATATTCTTAAATGTATCCAGATACGTTGCCACTGTGATTGTTCTTTTTGATTTAAAAAACAACCATTCCCCACTAAACCCGAATATTCTTTCTTAATATCAGCAAAGCTGTTTGCTTTCCATGATGAGATGATTATCACGGATTCGTCTGGGTATATTGGGGTTAACAGCAATCATTGACTGGGCACTACACACAAATTAATTATCCTTTTACTGTTGGCTAAGTCGGATACTCAAAATTATAGATCAGGAGGTCTTTAAATGAACATTAAAAAAGCAGCATTAGGTCTCACACTGGCAACCTCGTTGCTGGGTGTCTCAAGCTGCGCACAAAACACGGGCAACCAGCCCATTGATCAAAGAATCGCTCATCTCGATGCCCAGCCTAATAACGATGGCAATTATAACATTGTCTTTGTAACAGTCGATCAGGAGCATTATTTTGATGAATTCCCGGCTGGCACCAATTACAAAGCCCGGGAACTGCTAAAAAAAATGGGAACTACCTTTGAAAAACATTATACCTGCAGCAATGTCTCCACCTCATCCCGATCTGTCATTTACACTGGCACCCACATCACGGATACGCTGATGATTGACAATACTGAATCACCCTGGCAGGAGCCGATTTCTGAAAATCTCACCACGGTCGGTGACCGGATGCTCTCAGCTGGATACTACTCGGCATTTAAAGGCAAGTGGCACATGGGCGACACCAGTGTTTTTGATGATACCAGCCAACCCGCCATGCAGGAGCAGAATGGGCTGCTGGGCTACGGGTTTTCTGACTGGAATGCCCAGGGTGATATTGTTGGACAGCTTCAGCAGGGCTATATGCAAGATAGCAACATTGCTGGAGATACGGTCAGCTGGCTGCGCTCAAAAGGATCGGCTACCAATGCCTCCGGACAGTCCTTCTTCCTGGCCGTCAATCTCGTGAATCCCCACGATATTATGTATTATAACACTGATTCAGACGGTGTCGCCGTACAGGACACTGGCCAAACAACCTTTGCTATTGCCGGAGCTCCGGTTAATACAATTTATGAAACCAGTTACCCCAAGGCGGAAATTCCGTCTAGCTGGTCTCAGGCTATTGATGCTCCTGGCAGAGTCCCGGCTGAATTGGAATATTTTGATTTATGGAACCGTCGGGTGGGCGAAATTCCCGCCGAGGCCAGCCGTTGGGAAAATTTCCAGGATTATTATTATAATTGTATTCAGGACAATGATGGCCAGCTCTATAATATTTTATCTGAACTATCCAATCTGGAAATGCTGGATAATACCATCATCGTCTTTACCAGCGACCACGGTGATATGCAGGGAGCCAATGGACTCCGGGGAAAAGGCGGTTTTATATACGAAAACAACATCCACGTTCCCCTGATTATCGTGCACCCTGAATATGAAGGAGGCAATACCATTGATGCGGTAACCAGCCACCTCGACCTGGCACCCACCTTCATTGATATGACCAATCTGTCAGATACTAAAAAAGCCGAGCTTTCTGCTGGGCTTCCCGGCAGCAGTATGATGGATCTGCTTGATGGCAGCCAAACAAAAATAAGAACGGGAGCTTTATTTGCCTACGAAATGATCTCAATGATCGACAGCGATATGATGCAAACCACTGACCCAACAACCGGTGTCACCAGCTATACGATTGACTATTCCAAACGTGGCTTTGTCCGTGGAATAACCACTGAAAAATACAAATTTGCCCGCTATTTTTCACCACTCAATTTCAATCTACCAACAACCATGGAAGCATTGTATGCCAATAATGATGTTCAGCTGTTTGATCTGGAAAAAGACCCCGATGAATTAGTCAACCTGGCCGCAGACCAAGACACTAATGCTGCTCTGATTATGGAACTGAATAATCAGCTTAATACCCTGATCACAGCAGAGATCGGTGTTGATGATGGCAGTGAAGCCACCGCTGTCATTGCTCAGATCAACAAAACTCCGAATTGATGGTCATGAAAAAACGATATCCCCCGGATTCCAGGACTTATGCCATCATGGCCAAACCCATTGGCGCATCCTGTAATCTTAGCTGCCGCTATTGTTATTACCTGGAAAAGCAGGATCTGATGGCTCAACAAACAAAACTTATGTCAGATGTAGTGCTTAAGGCGTATATCCGTCAGAATTTCGCCATTCATGGGAACAACGCAGTTGTCGAGTTTGCCTGGCACGGTGGTGAACCAACCCTGGCTCCCCTTGATTTTTACATACAAGCATTGAATTACCAAAACCAATATGGCCCTGGCCGAATCATCCGCAACACCCTCCAAACAAATGCTACCTTGCTGACGGATGCCTGGTGCGCGTTTTTTGCGGCCAATCATTTTCTGATTGGTGTCAGTATCGACGGTCATGCTGATCTTCATAACCGTTATCGAAAAAATCGTTTCGGCAACACGTTTGAACAGACCATGGCTGGTATCAAACTGCTTCAAAAACACGGTGTCGCTTATAATACACTGACAACTGTCAATGCCATTAATTCGCACCATCCCGAGGACGTTTATCTGTTTCTTCGAGAGCTCACTGACTATATGCAATTTTTGCCAGTCGTCGAATGTTTGCCAGCCAGCTATGAAAACGCCTCCGGACAGCGGTTTGCCATGCCCGCTGGACTCCATTCCCCCTCCATGATGCATCCAGTAACAGATTTTTCGGTCACCGCCAAAGACTATGGCGCCTTTCTCTGCACAGTTTTTGATTTGTGGAGAAAATTGGATTTGGGGGAAAAATATGTCCAGATTATTGAATCGACGCTGGCTAATTTAAATAATCACCCTGCTGGTGTCTGCGTTCATGAAGCGCTTTGCGGCCACGCTGGCGTTCTGGAAATGAATGGGGATCTTTTTTGCTGCGACCGTTATGCTTTTGAAGCGTATAAGCTTGGCAATATTCTTGAAACGCCACTAGCAGACTTAATGGAGAAAAATCGCTCCTTTGGTATGCACAAAACCTTAGGACTGCCTGACGAATGCCTGGATTGTGATCATATCCGACTTTGTTTTGGGGGCTGTCCGAAAGATCGGTTTCTTTTATCAAGAGACAATCAAAAAGGCAAAAACTATTTATGCGAAGGGTATCGGCAGTTTTTTAAGCATATAAAAAAGCACTCCGGTGATCAATCAATTCCGCTTATATTTTGAGTGATCGTCAACTTTAAACCCTGTTTACATCAATTCTTCGGGAACAATAAGGAGGTGTCAGATGACACCTCCTTATTGTTCCAACTTCCTGAATTATTTTTTGTTAACGATGATTTAAAATTCGGTGTTCACTTCGCTTTGTCAGCATTATAGCGGTAGTAATTTGCGTTTTTCTTGAATTTCACTTTAGTCAGGATAACACCAATGACAGCTGCCCCAACCTTGTCGAGATTTTTTTTTGCTTCAATAATTGTTGCTTTTTTTGTGGAGTGGGCGGCAATTACCAACAAAACCCCATCGACAACATTTGAAATAATACTTGCGTCGGCAAAACTTAACACAGGTGGGGTATCAATAAGAATAACATCGTATTCTTCTCGACATTTTTTAATGAATGTTCCAAATGCTTCTGAATTCAGCAGTTCGGTCGGTGAAACATGTTTGTTTCCAGCGGTTAAAATTTCCAATTTTTCAATTTTTTCTATTTTATTTACAAGGGACTCCAGCGGTAATTCATCCACCAACATATTGGATAAACCATTCTTTCTCTTATTAATATTAAAAATGGTACTGATCTGAGGTAACCGTAAATCAGCGTCGATTAGTAACACCCGTTTATCGGCCTGGGCAAATGTTACCGCCAGGTTTGAAATGGTGGTACTTTTCCCTTCTTCTTTACCAGCACTCGTTACCAGCATCACCTGATAACGATTATTCAAATTTTTAAAATTCAAATTTGTCCGCAATAATTTATAACTTTCAGTTATAAATGATGTGGGGTCGCTTAGTGTGATTAAATTTTGTGAATCCATATTATCGAGCCTCCCCTTTAAATTCTGGGATATCCCCTAAAACTGACACGCCAATCAAATTTTCAATGTCTTCATCATTTCTAATCGTATCATTCATCAGAAACATCAAAATAATTACAAATAATGAAATGAAGAATCCCAATAAACCGCCAATAACGGCATTAAGAAGAACATTAGGCGAAATAGGTGCCTGCGGTACCAGCGCCTGATCCAGAATTCTGATATTCTCTACGCCGACAATTTGTAATACCGCCACCGTCAATTGTTTAGCCAGTTCATCGGCAATCTGTTTGGCAACTTGGGGATCCGAGTTTCTAAACCCAACTGTGAAAAGACGGGAATCGGAAACACTCTGAATAATAACGTTATCTTTAAATTCATCGTAAGAAATAGTCAATCCCAAGTTTTTTATTACCTCATTTATTACCAATCGGGTGGAGGCAATTTGCTTGTAATCAACAAGTAGTTGACTATTAGCATTTAATTGGCCTAATGATACATCTATTGACCCCAAACTACCGCCCTCCTGACCAATGTACAAAACTGTATTTGCTTCATAGATCGGGGTTACATATTTTACTGTGTAAAGATAAGCTGACCCGAAACCGACAATGGTCAGCAACAGAATGAGCCACCATTTTTTAATAATAATCTCTAAAAGTTCTTTAAAATTGACTTCCTTTGTTGTTTCCATGCTGTTCTCCTTTCTTAAAGACCAGGTATGTTTTACAGTTTCTATTTCCAGTTTTCCTGATTAATATCTTCATTAACTTTAAACAGGTTTTTGATTGTATCCAGATCTTCCTGACTGTACAATTCATACCATAACCCATCAATAATTTCGGAATATGTTTTTAATCGATAATTTTCAAAACTCAGATTTGTGTCCCCGCCGCTCATATTGAGATACTCTTTAAGCTTCGAAACATTAACATCAGTCTCAACACCATTATTATAGTAGGTTTCAATCAATTGCAGCTTTTTTTTCAGACTCATCGTTGACAGTTTCTTCATTAATGACTTAACCACTTCCTGCTGTCTGGCGATCCGGCCATAGTCGCCGTCGCTATCACTGCGAAATCTGACATAAAATAATGCATTTTTACCGTTTAAAACTTGCTCACCCTGACTGATAACTAATTGATTTTCATTTTTATAGAAATCCTTTTGTGCGGTGACTTCGACGCCCCCAGCATCGTTGATGATTTTGGCAAATGTATCAAAATCCAATTTCACTGAAAAGTCCAGTTTTATGCCCAGCAGCTCCTCAATGGTCTGATTGCTCAATTCTCTGCCACCATAAGCAAAGGCATGATTAATTTTATCCAAACCATAACCGGGAATATTAACCCGCAAATCTCTTGGTAACGAAGCCATGACCATTTTTTGTTGTGTTGGATCGTACATCACAACCATGATAATATCACTTCGTCCGGTTTCATCAGATCGCTCATCAGTTCCATAAATTGCAAAGATAACCGTTTTTCTCGTATCTGTCAGTTCAAGCAAATCTTCGTTGTTCTGATTCAAAACATCCTCAATCGATCCTGCATCCGCTTCAGTATCTGTGTCTGCATTTTGAGTATTGGCCGAAAACAAGGATCCATTGTTTGCACGAGCAAATATGAGCAGGCTGGCCATAATTACCAGAAATAGAACACTCAATAGAATTATAACCAATTTTTTATTTTTCATGGCGTTTGATTCCTTTCTCAGTTAAACTTGCCTGAACCCAAATAGCTTGCAATCGCTGATCGAACAACGCTTTATCTATTTCAGATAATTACCATTGTTATTAACCTCGTCACTGTCTTTGTAGGTAGGAACAATATTTTTCACCATACTAATCAGCGCTTTTTTATTCGATGCTTTTAGATAGGGTCTTAACTCTTCAAGTGACTTCTTAAGTAATGTGTAGTCAATATCTCCCGGCTTACCCACTCTAATTTTTTCGAAGCAGGTCTCTTTCAGCCCCTCTTCATCCATTAATAGTTCTTCATAGAGTTTTTCTCCTGGTCGCAATCCAATGATTTCTATTTCGATGTCTTCATTCAGCTTTAATCCCGAGAGTTTAATCAGGTCGACTGCCAGATCAAATATTTTTACAGGTTGCCCCATATCAAGCACAAATATCTCTCCGCCTTTTGCAATCGCACCCGATTGAATTACGAGTTGCGCCGCTTCCGGGATGGTCATAAAGTATCGGATAATTTCTTTATGCGTTACAGTAACCGGACCGCCTTCTTTAATCTGTTTCTTAAATAGGGGAACTACTGAACCATTGCTACCGAGGACGTTACCAAAGCGAACAGCCGTAAACTTTGTTTTACTTTGCCTGGCTAAACCTTGAATAATCATTTCACAGATCCGTTTACTGGCACCCATTATATTGGTCGGGTTAACGGCTTTGTCTGTCGAAACCATAACAAAGCGATCTACCCCAAACTCATGGGCCGCTTCCGCAACATTTTTTGTTCCAAAGACATTATTTTTAATCGCTTCCCAGGGCGAACGCTCCATTAAGGGTACATGTTTGTGTGCTGCCGCATGAAAGATAACATCGGGATGGTAGGCTTCAATAATCGCAAAAACATCATCCCGATCTCTTACCGAAGCGATAATCACATCCAGATTGATTTTATTTTCGTAATCATTAATCAGTTCATTTTGTATTTCATAGGCATTATTCTCATAATTATCCAGAATAATCAATTTCCCCGGATTGAATCTGGCAATCTGTCTGCATAATTCAGAACCGATCGAACCGCCACCACCCGTTACCATAATAATTTTGCCTTCAAGATAACTGACAACTTCTCTGATATTAAGATTTACCGTTTCTCTGCCAAGCAAATCCTCAATCTCGACATCTCGAATTTTACTTAACGAGACCTGACCATCAATCATTTCACGAATTCCCGGAACAATTCGTACCTTGGCAGGCGTACGTTTACATTCACTGATGATCATTCGGAGTGTCGTTGGATCTGCTGTCGGTGTTGCAATAATAATTTCATTGATATTGAACTTATGAACAATACTGCCAATATCATAGTTATTACCCAGAACCTTAACGCCAGCAATTGTTTTATTTAATTTTTTGGCATCTTCATCAATAAATCCCACAACTTGTCCGTAGCTTAATGCATGATTCTTAATTTCTGTGGCAATCAATGTCGCCGTCGCACCACTTCCAATGATCAATATTTTCTTCTGGACATCCTGCTTCATAAAGATTTTTCGGTTTTTTAAACTTCGCACCAAGCGATAGCTAAAACGGCCACTGCTGACAAATGCAATTTCAAAAAGCATACTGGTTAGATAAATACCAAAATATAGTCTTTCGCCCATATAGAAAAGATAAGCCGTTCCAAACACGTTGGCGACGATCACCGCCAGCAAAATCTTAATCAACTCTTCCACCGAAGCATAAGACCATAAACTGTTATATAAATCGAAGAATCGATAAATTAGCAGCTTTCCGACCGTTAAGATAAAAACACTGCTTAAATAAATACTAATTACTTCTGAAGGAATGTCTCCTTCAAAATGCAAAAATAGTGTAAACAAGAATGCAGCGTTCACTGCCAATATGTCTGCTGCAATTAAAAACAACTGCCTGCTTAGTTTCGTTTCCATCGACTACCTCACTTTTTGACAGAATAATTTTGACAATTTTTGCTAAGCTTTTTACTGAATTCAGAAATATTATACTACTGACGGTGAAATCCAAACCGTTTCTTTTTCAGCACAGGCACCATCAGTTCTCGATCTCTGATCATCATCCCGGGATTTTCATAAAAAAGCATTTGTCCGCATTCTTCACCAAACACTTTTACGACAATTTCATATGCCCGTTTCATGACCGGTGGACGCTTGACTAAATCATGTCCATCGGATGCTATAATATAAATCAAACCACTTTCAATCCATTTTAGGGCCTTTCTTCTTGTTTTTCCATCCATAATATATTGTGATGTGATTTGGGAATAAATTCCCCGTTCGTTCAAAGCTGCCAGCTTTTCTGGTCGTCTTGCGAAAACCTCATATCGCTCAACATGGGCCAGGACAACCTTATAGCCACTTTCCTGTAATTCGAAAAGCATGGATTCATGAAACGGGTAGTAATGGTATAAGGGTAATTCCACAAGCAAAAACCGGCTGTTTCCCATCGTATGGGCGAGTCCCCGCTTGATCCCTGCCATGGTTTCTTCGCTTAGATATATTTCATTACCCAAATGTAGTTTAAAATCAATGTTCTCTCGCTCGATATAATCTATCAGCAATTGGTACTGCTCATCCACATTTTGATTATGGTAAGTTGGCAAATTAAAATGGGGGGTCACGATCATTTCATTAACGCCGTCATTTATTGCCAGCTGCATCATCTGAATTGCCATTTCCAGATCTGTAGCCCCATCGTCAACCCCAGGCACCATATGTATATGTGTATCAATCATAATCACACTCTTTATAATCCTTTCGCTGGATAGTCTGTTAAGCGATCCTTTTTGTTAATCCCGACTGAACAAATCCCTGGTATATACCTTATCAACAACATCTTTTATTTCTTCTGACAGACGATTCGTCACAATTACATCAGCTATTTCTTTAAACTCATTAAGATCTTTTATCACTCTGGAATTGAAGAAGTCACTTTCTTCAAGGGAAGGTTCATAGACAACCACCTCAATCCCCTTTGCCTTAATACGCTTCATCACGCCTTGAATCGCCGATTCCCGAAAATTGTCAGAGTTTGTCTTCATTGTCAACCGATAAATCCCCACTATTTTCGGTTTTCTTTTGATTATCATATCTGCAATATGGTCTTTTCTGGTGCGATTGGCGTCCACAATTGCCGACATAATGTTCTGGGGAATATCAGCATAATTTGCGAGTAATTGCTTGGTGTCTTTTGGCAGACAGTAACCACCATAACCAAACGATGGATTGTTATAATAATTGCCAATTCGCGGGTCCAGGCACACTCCCTGGATAATATCATACGTATTAAGACCTCTTACCTCGGCATACGAATCCAATTCATTAAAATATGCAACCCGTAATGCTAAATAGGTATTTGCAAAAAGTTTTATCGCTTCAGCCTCAGTTGAATTTGTATAAAGAATTTGAATATCCTTTTTTAAAGCCCCCTGGGCCAGCAATTCAGCAAAAACGCGGGCCCGTTCCGACTGCTCACCGACAACAATTCTTGAGGGGTAAAGATTGTCATACAGCGCATGTCCTTCTCTTAAAAATTCCGGTGAAAAGATAATGTTTTCCGCTTCAAACTTTTCCTTTATAGCCTCTGTATATCCGACCGGTATGGTTGATTTTATGATCATTACTGCGTCAGGGTTGATCGCCAAAACATTGGCAATTACCGCTTCCACAGTTCTGGTATTAAAATGATTTTTTTCCGGATCATAGTTTGTCGGTGTCGAAATGATTACATACTCCGCATCTATGAACGCTTCATAATTATCTGTTGTTGCCCGCAAGTTCAGTTGTTTGGTTTTTAAATATTCTTCAATTTCATCATCAATAATTGGCGATTTTTTATTATTGATCATCTCGACTTTTTCTTTTAAAATATCAAGTGCAATAACCTCATTATTCTGTGCCAATAAAATGGCGTTCGACAAACCCACATATCCGGTACCGGCGATTGTTATCTTCATTTTCTTTTCCCCCGTCGTTATCGATTTATTGATCAATCTTATAATATTCTTTAAACCATTTGACAAACTTAGCTAAACCCTCTTCAATACTCGTAACAGGTCGAAAACCGATATCTTTTTCAAGATCACTGATATCGGCATAGGTAATTAATACATCACCTGGTTGCATATCCATGTATATTTTTTCCGCTTTTATTCCCAGCTGATCTTCCAGAATCGTAATGAAACGCATTAACTCTACGGGGCTATTATTCCCGATATTATAAATCTTGTATGGAGCAAAACTTGAGCTTAAATCATTCTCCCTTTCATCCCAATTCTGATTGGCAATGGGAATTTTATCAATCAATTTGCTGATACATGCGACGATATCATCGATATAAGTAAAATCACGTTTCATTTTTCCGTGATTAAATACCTTAATCGGTTTTCCGGCTAGAATATCCTGAACAAAAGAAAAGTATGCCATATCCGGCCTTCCATATGGTCCATAAACCGTGAAAAACCGTAAGCCGGTTGTTGGGATATTGAACAGATGGCTGTAGGTATGGGCCATCAATTCGTTCGCTTTTTTTGTTGCAGCATAAAGGGAAACCGGATGATCAACATTGTGATCGGTCGAAAATGGCACCTGTTTATTTCCACCATACACTGAGCTTGATGAGGCATAAAGAAGATGCTCCACTGGATAATTGCGACATGCTTCAAGCATATTCATAAATCCCACAAGGTTGGAATCCAGATAGGCATAAGGGTTAGTGATTGAATAACGGACGCCAGCTTGCGCAGCCAGATTAACCACATAGTCGGGTCGATGGGTTTCGAAAACTTGATCAACTGCAGCTTTATTTTTTAAATCCACTTGATAGAAACTAAACTTGCAATGATTTTTCAAGATAACCAAACGATCTTCTTTTAAGGATTGTTCGTAATAATCATTAAGATTGTCAATTCCAACTATTTGATGATTCTCGCCAAGCAATGAACTAGCTAAATGAAAACCAATGAAGCCTGCAACACCAGTAATTAGTATTTTCATTTTTACTCCGCCTTTTTCTCAAAACTTATTCATATTCCATTGTATGTATTTTACCCCTTTCAGCCGTAACTTACCACTATTTTAATGAATATTCATTCCGAAAAACCAGTTTTTCTTTTTTATCCTTTTGCAGCAAAAAAATAAGCCCTGCAAAAGCACGGCTTATTTTTTCTTGATCTTTTATTTTGTTTCAGAAATAATTCCAATTATTCTTTTTTCTTAATCAACCTTTGCTGTCAGCAGATTAAAATTATTGGTAGCCACGGAAAAATCAGAGCTGGAATTCAGTCGCTGGAATCCGCTGTAAGAATTATTGGACACTTGAACTTGGGTTCCTTCGGGATTATAAATCAGATAAGAGTAGGATGCGCCGCTATT
>NZ_DJGY01000040.1:0-209 GCF_002435675.1 Acetobacterium sp. UBA5834
TCGAGTCTCTTCCAGGTCGCCATTTTTAGGTTTCGTCCCAATTTTTTCAACTCAATGTGTCAATACTTTATTTTTAGACTGATGTGGCTCAATTGGCATAAGCAGAGAACCCAAATCTTTGATTTGGTGTGAATCGCTTCGTTATTTGTAGCTGATCAGGGGTAAGTAATTTTATATGTCAATACATTTTTATTAAGCTGATGTGGCTC
>NZ_DJGY01000040.1:297-19837 GCF_002435675.1 Acetobacterium sp. UBA5834
AATCCATCTTCTCCCACCATAAGTGAGATCCGATTTCAGGATGAAATTGGCTATGCATGTGAGCAGAGCGAATCGTGCATCATCGAACTTACGCATTTTAATTAAAAACTCATCCATATTGGATGAGAAGAGTTTTCGATTAAAATACGATTCTTAGCACAACTTAATTTAATGATCTGACCCATTAGCTCAGTTGGTATAAGCAGAGAACCAAAAATGCACGACCGTAGGGAGTGAACATTTTTGTGTGAATCGCTTAGTCAGGCAAACTTGAGTATTACACAGTCGTTTGAAGACAAACAATAACTAAATAATTTTATGACCCATTAGCTCAGTTGGTAGAGCATCTGACTTTTAATCAGGGTGTCGGGCGTTCAAGTCGCCCATGGGTCACCATTAAAAAAGCTAACCGCATGATTTGCGGTTTTTTACTTTTTTGTTAATAAAATTCAACAAAAACATCATTTGTATGAAATAATTACTTGCTGAAGAATGGATTTGTTGTTATAATATAAGCGTTGCGGAAGTGGCTCAGTGGTAGAGCACTGGCTTCCCAAGCCGGGGGTCGCGGGTTCGAATCCCGTCTTCCGCTCCAATAAGATGATCGTCAAAACGTAAGTGTAAAGTTGTGTATAACAATTTTGCACTTTTTTATTTTTCTCTAAAATAGTTCTAACTTGACTCATATAAATTTGGAAGTGAATTACAAATTCCTGTAAAAATTATCAGTAATAACTGATAGAATTGAGATTGCTATAAAAATTTTGTGGTAGTTTAATCGACAGTCATTTTTTAACGTCGGAAAATTACTCGTTATTGTTGCTATTTTCCGAAGTAGTATTTTATTCGCATTTAATTTTTGTTAGTTAAATCACAAACATACAATCATTATAAATTCAGGTCCAGAATATCGTTTTGTAAAGCATTGCAAAATCCCATCCGACAGGGATTCTTGGTGATTTTACTAAGACGATAAGTATGTATTTCTTAAATCATCCGAGAAAAGAATCATTTAACTAAAAAACATCAATGACAAATTAAAAGTTATAGAATATAATGGAATCCTAAAAGAAGGGAGAAATAAATTTATGGTTAATTTGACAATTGATGGACAAAAAGTTAGTGTCGAACCAGGAACTACAATACTGAAAGCAGCACGTTCCATCGGTATCGACATTCCGACATTATGTAATTTTAAAGACTTCACACCGGAAGGCAGCTGTCGTATGTGTCTTGTTGAAGTCGTTGGAGCGAGAAGACTTGAAACTTCCTGCTCAACTCCAGTAGCGGAAGGTATGGTGGTTAATACCAATACGCCGGAGGTAAGAGAAGCGCGCCGATTTGTATTAAAAATGCTCATGTCAGATCATACCTTTGACTGTATGACATGTTATAAATATGGTTGTTGTGAATTTGTTGAATTCAATGCGAATTGCATTGAATATGATGCGGTTAAGGCGTTTGGTACCGAACGGGTGATGACAAAACCCATCGATGATTCCAATCCGTTTTATACCTATGATCCCAATAAATGTGTACTCTGTAATCGATGTATCAAAGTTTGCGAACACCTTCAGTGCAACCATATTTTAGCCCAATGTGACCGTGGTTATGAAACCAATATCAATCCGGTTTTCGAAACACCCAGAGGGAAATCAGAATGTGTCAGCTGTGGTAACTGTATTGCAGTCTGTCCGACTGGTGCATTGGCACCGAAACAGTTTAAACCCTTTGCCTATGCCAAAACAGTTCAGACTGTTTGTCCATATTGCGGAGTAGGCTGTACCTTGAATTTAAAAATAATCGATAATAAGATTACTGACATTTATAGCACAGAAGGAAATGTTAATGACAATCTTTTATGTGTCAAAGGACGCTTTGCTTATGATTTTGTCAGCAGTCCTGATCGTTTAACAACGCCGTTAATCCGCAAAAACGGTGTTCTGGAAGAAGCAAGCTGGGAAGAAGCCTTAAACTTAGTAGCAGAGAAACTAAAAGAAGCTAAAGCAGAAGGTCCTCAGGCAGTTGCGGGGCTGTCTTCAGCCCGATGTACGAATGAGGATAATTATGTTTTCCAGAAATTTATTCGTACTGTTGGTGAAACCAACAACGTTGATCATTGTGCCCGACTTTGTCATGCTTCAACTGTTGCCGGTCTGGCTAAATCATTTGGTAGTGGGGCGATGACCAATAGTATTGATGAAGTGGATTTAATGGATGTTATGTTTGTTACCGGCTCCAATACCACTGAAACTCATCCGGTTATTGGTGCTAAAATAAAACAGCGACAACAAAAAGGGGCAGCTCTGATTGTAGCCGAACCACGAAAAATCGAACTGGCAAAATACGCCGATGTATATTTACAGATTAAACCGGGAACCAATGTCCCATTACTTAATGGAATGATGCGTGCCATTCTGGACGCTGGTCTGGAAGATAAAAACTTTATCAATGAACGAACCGAAGGCTATGCAGCGTTTAAAGAATTTATGGATACGCTGACTGTTGAAGGATGTGCTGAAATCTGTGGTGTTGATCCTGAAGATATGCGTAAAGCGGCGCTTCTCTATGCAACCAAAGACAAGGGTGGAATCTTTTATTCCATGGGTGTCACTCAGCATAAAACCGGTACCGATGGTGTTATGTCAACCGCCAATCTGGCGATGCTGACTGGAAAAATCGGCCGTGAAGGATGCGGTGTTAATCCATTGCGTGGTCAGAATAATGTTCAGGGAGCCTGTGATATGGGCGCGTTACCAGGCGATTTGCCAGGTTATCAGAAAACCGCCAACCCGGAAGTGGTGGAAAAATTCGAAAAAGCCTGGGATGTCAAACTGCCACAAAATGCTGGCAAAACACTGACTGAAATTATTAATGGGGTCGGCGACGGAACCGTAAAATTCTTATACGTCATGGGCGAGAATCCAGTTGTTTCTGATCCGGACACAAATCATGTTAAACATGCTCTTGAAAAAGCCAATTTTGTTGTAGTCCAGGACATCTTCTTAACTGAAACGACAGAGTATGCGGATGTTGTCCTGCCAGCCTTTGTATATGCTGAAAAGGATGGTACCTTCACCAATACGGAACGCCGTATTCAGTTACTCCGAAAAGCGGTAGAAGCTCCCGGAGAAGCTAAGAATGACTGGGAAATTATTTCTTTAATTGCTCAGAAGCTGGGAGCCAAAGGCTTCGACTTTAACAGTGCAGAAGAAATCATGGACGAGATTGCTTCTGTAACACCCAGCTACACCGGGGTTTCCCATGAAAGACTCAGAAATGGCGATCGGATTCAATGGCCGTGCCTGAGTAAGGATTCAGAGGGAGCAAAATTCCTCCATGCTGAAAAATTTACCCGTGGATTAGGAGCCTTTATGATTGCGGATTATATTCCGCCTGAAGATCAGGCTGATGAAAAATACCCACTGATTCTGATGACCGGTCGTATTTTGCAGCACTATCATACCCGAACCATGACCATGCGGACACCAGGAATCGAGGAAATCGCAGGTGACCCATTCGTCGAAATCAATCCTGAAACAGCTAAAGAATATGACATCAATGAGGGAGATTTCATTACCGTTACGTCGCCCAGAGGAAATGTTTCTGCAAAAACCCGTTTCAATAAGGGAATTATGGAAACGAATCTGTTCATGCCATTCCATTATGGAAACAGCGGTGCTAATCATCTAACCGGCGGAGAATTAGATCCAATAGCTAAAATTCCACCATTTAAAGTTGTCAAAGTCAATATTAGTAAGTAAATAGTCACAAACCAAAAAGGGTGCGCATAAGCACCCTTTTTCGATTAAAGGAGGATGGAGTTGGAGAAGTTTGGTACCGCAGTAATTTTGTCAGGGGGCCTTAGTCGACGAATGGGATATGACAAAAAAAAATTACGGATTGATGGCGAAAACATCATCAATCGCATTGTTAAACAGCTTTCCTTAGATTTTGAAGATATTATTATTGCCGGATCAAAACCAGAAGATCTGCCCGAAATTGCTGGGATTCGGGGTGTGTATCCAGATGCTGTGGAGGTGTCGGCATCCCTGGTAGGTATTTATACCGGTCTTTTGCATGCCCGATCTGAGTATCTTTATGTAACAGCTTGTGACATGCCGGTTTATAATCATGATTATGTGGTATATATGAAGCGATTGATTGAGAACAATCCTGATGTAGGTGGTTGCGTTACCCGTTTTGAAGAGTGGATCGAACCATTTAATGCGTTCTATCGTGCTGATCTTGCCCCTCGCATAGCTTCTTTTCTGGCAACAGGGCGCAAGAGCATTTATAAATGCTTTGAGCATGAAAACCTCTATTATATCGATGAGAAAAAAGGGCGAGAGTTCAGTCCCGATTGGGACATGTTCTGCAATTTAAATACCCCCGGTGAGTTAAAAAATCATATCAAAAAAAGGCGAGACTTGATTTAATCGGTATAGTACGGCATAATATGAATCTGAAGGTCATAATGGAAATTGATTCGGATCGGTGGCCTTTAAAAAGGAGTAGCATGAGTTTTAATGTATCACTGATTAGTTTTTTTGTCCTGATTATTGCTTATTTTATCCTGGTGGAGATATTCACTGTGCTTTTTCGTCTAACCGGTCTGCGTGAAGATAAGGCCCGTTTTCAAGCGGTCTCCTGTATGACAAACAGTGGCTTTACCACGAAAGAAAGCGAATTGATCCTTAATTCGGCAGCAAGACGTAATTTAGCTCGAGTGATGATGCTGTTTGGTTATTTGTTTGCGGTTTCCGGTGTTTCGCTTTTAGTCAATTTATTTATTCGTTCTTCAGGGGATCAGATCAATTGGATGACGATTCTTTATTCACTGATTTTTCTTATTGTAATTCTAGTGATAACCCGATCAAAGTGGATCATCCGAAAATTTGATGAACTGGTGGAGCGTCTGGCCAAAAACAAAACAAAGGGAGCATTTTGCAATAATGTTCGAATTCTGGAAATGTTTCACGACAAGCTCATCGCTGAGGTGTTTGTAACCTGTATCCCCCCGGAAATCAAAGATAAAACCTTATTGGAAATGAATTTTCGTCATACCTATAAATTAAATGTTTTATTAATCAAACGGGAGAATATAATCTTGAATCATGTTATTGCTTCCGATGAAATTAAACAGGGCGATCGCGTTTTGATCTATGGTTCAAAGCATAACATAATGGAATTATTTAAAGATAGTATATAAAATATAAAAAAAACTTCAAAGTGGGTTGACAAAGCCTACGTATTTTGTTATTATAATCAAGCACGTTACAGATGACAGCATTGCTTAGCGGATGTGGCGGAATTGGCAGACGCGCTAGACTTAGGATCTAGTATCGAATGATGTGGGGGTTCAAGTCCCTTCATCCGCACCAATTATAAGCGGAAGTGGCTCAGTGGTAGAGCATCGCCTTGCCAAGGCGAGGGTCGCGGGTTCAAATCCCGTCTTCCGCTCCAAAATTTAATAAATCTGAATTAATTTGGAGCTCTCCGAATTATTCTTTTTTAATCTACTTATGTGCGCCCTTAGCTCAATTGGATAGAGTGCCTGGCTTCGAACCAGTAGGTTGGGGGTTCGAGCCCCTCAGGGCGTACCATAAACGTGCTTAAACAGTCATTCGTGGCTGTTTTTTATTTACCCGAAAGTTGTAAATGGCATCGGGCCAAACATAATTAGAATAGGAAATTAATATGAAACCAGAAATCAGTATTAACAAAGCAATTTTACATGTTTTGGATACCAATGCAAGTATCCCGGTATTATCGGATATGCTCCTTAATATGACAGTGGTGGTCAAAGAATACGTCGAAAAACATGTGTCAAGATCGCTAAAGGATCCGGAAATTAAACGAACTGTGTTTCGTGTGGGCAGCCCTTTCAAAGAGCGGATCATTGATTATAAGAATAATCCCCACGAGCTGACCCGAGTCAGCTGTGAAATATCACAGTTGTTTTTTGATTATATGCTGGAAAATATAGAAATACCCTCTGCGGATCTGATTTTTGTGGATTTTAACATTGAACATGAAAACTATCTGGGAATTTTTAAATTTAATTATAAACAGGGATATATCCACTACGTAAATACTGACAGTGGTCTGACGAATGATATTCTGGTTCAACCCTGTGTATTACCGACGGAAAGCCAGAAACTGGATGAGTTTATTCTAATCAATCTGTCCAGCGAGGAACTGCTTGTTAAGGAAAAACAATATCTGATCAATAATGAGAAAGCCTATTATATTTCCAGTCAATTGATTTTCTGCGAGCCGGCAATTTCCGAAAAAGAGGCTTTTGACATTGTTGATAAAACAGTCAAGGAAGTGATTGTCAGAGAATATGGCGGTGATTATGAAAAGTTGAATGCAGTTAAAACGGTGCTGGCAGGCGATTATGAAACCGAAAACGAAATTGATGTCGATAATCTGGCCAAAGTCGTTTTTGATGGGGATTCGACCATTCAGGATCGTTTCAGATCGTCGTTGGAAGAAAAGGGGCTTTATGATAAAAGGATTCCGGTTACGTCAAATATCGAAAAGAAAATATTCAGTAAGCAAAAGTTCATTACCGATACCGGTATTGAAATCAGTATCCCTACGGATCAGCTAAAGCGAAATGACATTATCGAATTTAAAAATAATCCGGATGGTACCATTTCGGTGGAGATCAAAAATATCGGGCTTTTAAACCACAAGTAACGATCTGCTGTCACCAGGATGGTGTTTGCTACGATGAGCGGAAGATTTGGAAGGAAGAATTTTATGGATAGGCAAAAGACATATAAATTAATCGAAAAAAACACTTTTACCTCGTGTGTTCCATTGATCAGCGCCAATCGTAATGAACTGTTGGCTGATGTTGAAGTGGGGGTGGCAAATGGCTGTGATTTTCTGGAGTGGCGCCGGGATCATTTTATGCCGGGAGAGATTCTTACTGTTGCAGACGAACAGGATCTGCTGAGTGAAATGAAAATCAGAATGCCTGATCAGGGGCTGATTTATACCTTTCGCAGTCATTATGAAGGTGGTGCTGTCGAAACTTCCGATGAGATTCGGGCAGACGCAGTGATGGCTGCGATAAAAAGTAACCGGGTTGACTATGTGGATGTGGAACTTAACAACGCGGCTCCTTTTTTGACGAGGATCAAAGAGGCTCTCAAAACAAGCGAGACCCAGTGGATCGTGTCATACCATGATTTTGCGAAAACGCCGACTACAGCGGAGATATGGGATATTTTTACAGCCATGGAGGAAGCAGGTGGAGACCTGCTTAAGCTGGCGGTCATGCCCCAGTCAACGGACGATGTGCGCCGTCTGATGCAGGCAACGCTTACCTATAATGAAAAATTTCCCAAAGCGATGATTGCCATTGCCATGGGAGCAAAGGGATCGATAACGCGAATAGCTCCGGAACTGTGTGGTGGTTCGCTGACTTTTGTGGCTGGGGCCGGGAAAACCGCCCCTGGACAGCTTAGTTTGGAAGAAGTAGTGGATCTGAGGAAACGAATGGCTCTGATATAATTATCAGAGCCAGCGGTCATTCCAGAAGCTTATGCATCCAGGCGGTGTTGGTAAAACGAAAAACCAGCCACCGGGAAAAATAGGCACAGAGGATACCGATGATAATCCCGGCCAGAACATCGGTGGGGTAATGAACAAAAAGGTAAAGTCGTGAAAAACAAACAAGCAGAGCGAAAGTTACAAAAATCCAGCGCATTCGGTCTTTTCGGGTAATGAAATATGCCCAGACAAAGGCGAAAACGGACGAGCTGTGACCGGATGGAAAAGAAAAATCAGTCTGCACTGGTAACAGCATGTCGATCTCGTACAGGGTATAGGGGCGGGGTCTGGCCACCAGTGGTTTCAGTGTTAGATTTACAACCAAAAGATTGAATAAAAGCGAAACGGCAATGACGAGACCTGTTAAACGGGTTTCTTTTTTTATTAGCAGAAACAGTGTAAGAATAACCGTTAGAATACCATCGCCCCATAAATTAGTGATAAAAATAAAAAAAACGTTAAGCTGTTCAAAAACCAGATGCTGATGAATCCATATCAAGATAGAGAGATCCATTAGCGCGCTCCATTGGAAATTTCAAAATCTTTAATGCACCAATTGATGGGTGCGATTCCCTGGGCTTGCAACAGCTGGTTGGTTTTGGAAAAGGGCCGACTGCCAAAAAAACCACGGTGGGCTGACAAAGGGCTGGGATGGGCGGATTCAATAATGGGATGATGATGGTTGGTAATTAAAGATTTTTTGTTTTGGGCATCCCGGCCCCAAAGAATAAAAATAACCGGTTGAGTGCGGTTGTTTAATAATTTTATGATCTGACTGGTAAAAATCTCCCAGCCTGCATTTCGATGAGAACCTGCTTCACCACCCCGGACGGTGAGTACGGCATTGAGTAGCAGCACCCCCTGTGTGGCCCAGTCGGTCAAACAGCCATGGCGGGGTATCGGGCAACCCAAATCAGCTTCCAGCTCCTTATAGATATTTTGCAGCGAAGGGGGAATTGCTACGCCAGGTTTGACTGAAAAAGCCAGACCATGGGCTTGCCCGGGACCGTGGTAGGGGTCTTGGCCAATGATACAAACCTTTGTTTGCGACAATGGCGTCAGGTGAAAGGCATTGAAGATATCATGCATGGGGGGGTAAACAACCCGGTTCTGATATTCGTTAATCAAAAAATGTCGCAGGTTCAGATAGTAGTCAGATTGTAATTCGTGTTGAATGGGTTGTTCCCAATCGTTGTCAAAATGGATAGCCATCGTTTATTCTCCTAAATATAGTGGTGATGAGTGGATTTGGGTAAGTTAATGTCTTGATTATACACTATAAAATTGGATTATAACCATGATTTTTATTTGAATCAGGGAGGGACTATGTTATAATGAATAAAGTATACAATATTAAGAGTGCAATGTGAGGAAAGATGAATAAGGTTGTGTTAAAGGCCAAAGCTAAAGTGAATCTATCTTTGGATGTTGTTGGCATCCGGGAAGATGGTTATCATGAAATGAAGATGATTAATCATTTAATCGAATTGGATGATATATTGACCTTTGAATCCTGTGCGACGGGAATCAGTTTAACGTCCAACGAGGATACCATTCCTCTGGATGAGCGAAATCTGGTGATCAAAGCAGCCCATAAACTGCAGCGTCAGTTCGATGTCAAACAGGGAGCTAAAATTCATCTGGAAAAGCGAATTCCAACTCAGGCTGGCCTGGCTGGAGGCAGCAGTGATGCAGCGGCTGCCTTAAATGGTCTGAATCGTCTTTGGCAACTGGGGCTAACGCAATCGGAGCTTTTATCAATCGGCGTTACCATTGGGGCAGATGTACCTTACTGTCTGGTTGGTGGTACGGCTCTGGTAGAAGGGATCGGCGAAAGAATCACTCCGCTAAAAGACCTGAGGAAAATGACGGTTCTGGTGGTAAAACCGGATATTGATATCGCTACCCCCTGGGCTTTCAAAAAACTGGATGAATCAATAATAAAAGATCATCCGGATATTCCGGCGATCATCAAGCTGTTGCGTGATGATGCGTATGATAGGTTAAATATGAATTTGGGAAACGTTTTTGAAGCGGTAGCTTTTGCGAAATATCCTGAAATAGAGACGGTTAAAAATCAAATGATGGAACGGGGGGCTTTGGCCGCCATCATGACCGGTAGCGGGTCGACGGTCATTGGGTATTATCAAAACCAGGAATTGGCGGAAAAATCCTGGCGATTTTTCAAAGAAAACTATACAATGTGTTTTTTAAGTAAAACTGAAGAAGGAGAAAACGATGTGGGACGATAAAAAGGGCTTGAGTCTTGATATAAGTTCCTGTAAGCCATTGCGGGAAATTGTTTTTGAAACCATCCGCTGCGCTATTATTACCGGTGAACTCCAACCGGGACAGCGTTTAATGGAGGTTCAGTTGGCTGAACAAATGGGCGTCAGCAGGACTCCGGTGCGAGAATCCATCCGGAAGCTTGAACTGGAGGGGCTGGTAAAAATGGTACCAAGAAAAGGTGTCTATGTGACACCAATGTCAGTGAACGATCTCAAAGAAATGATGGAAATCCGCCGGGCACTGGAAGGGTTGGCAGCTGAGCTGGCGGCCATGAATGCCACCAAAGAGGAAATCGGCAGGCTCTATGAAGCCAATGAATTGTTTGGAGAGTCGGCGTTGCATAATGATGAAGAGGGAATCATTAAACATGATATGCATATTCATGAAACGATTTATACTGCATCAAAAAATGTCAAATTACAGGCAATGATTAATAGTCTACGAGAGCAGATGCAGCGGTTTCGGGCTGAATACGTCCATCGCATTGAAGATAAAACGCCGTTGGTCAATCAGCATATGGAAATAATCAGACAGATCGAAAAGGGTGAGTGCCGAAAAGCCAATCTGGCCGCCTGCGATCACATCTATACGACTGGCGACAGCATGCTCAGTTTGCTAAAAAAGAACGAGTAGACAAAAAAACGCCTCACCGGTATAAAACAGCTTTTGTTTTATAACTGGAGAGGCGTTTTGTGTTGCCACCGTTTTTTTATTGATCTACTCCAGACTACCAAAGTCATTGTTTTCCAGAAAGTTTTTATTGGTGAACAGCGCAATGACAAGGATAATGCTCCCACAAACTACAAAGATGTCGGCGAAATTAAAGATCGCAAATTTGATAACTCGAAAATCAAGAAAATCCACGACAAAATTCAGACGCAGGCGATCCAGTAAATTCCCGGCAGCACCGCCGATGATGAAGGCAAGAGCGGTTTTAATAACTCGATTCTCCCGGATATCTGGTATCTTGATTAAAAAATAGATGAGAACCCCAATAAAAACCAGGGTCATAAGAATTAAGAAAATCTGTTTATTAGTCATCAGACTGAATGCAGCACCGGTATTTTCGACATAGGTTAAATGAAAAACATCAGGAATAAGTGGCAAGGTATCAATCGGCTTTATATGGGCAACGACCAGGTATTTTGAATACTGATCAAGAAATATAGCAAAAAGTATAATAGCAATATAGATCATGATTTCTCCTATAAAAAGAATTAACTATCAAAATATTATGATAGATTTCTCCAAAAGACAAGGAAAACTTTCAAATACACGTGTATTAAAGCGGCTTTGTTTAATCATAATTTAAGAAACTATCTGAAACTGCTTTAATTTTTGTTGGTTAAATGTTAAGATATAACTCGAATTAAAAACAGTAATGGAGGAGCGTTTGAAATTTAAACTAGATACTGAACTTGTTAAAAAATACAGCTACCTGTTAGTGGGGATTCTTATCCTGATTTTGACATATAAATTGTTGGATAACTTTGGTGTTGTCACCGAAACATTAAACGGTATGTTGACTCAAACCCTGGAAGTGCTGATGCCAATTCTGTTGGGTGTGGTTTTAGCTTATTTTTTATTTAGACCCATGCGAGGCATCGAAAAGTTCATTTTCAGGATGATTCCCGGCAGTCAAAGTAAGGAACGTGTGATTCGCTTGCTTTCAATTCTGATTATCTATGTGATCACTATTATCTTAATTGTATTATTTTTTTACGCTACGATTCCATCGGTCATAGAGAGCCTTACCGGTCTGATTGCACAAACCCCCGAGTACCTGACAATCATTGATAATTTTCTGGGTGAAAGTCTGGCTAAAGGTGGAGCCGCACAGGATATTTTAACTGAGCTGAAGGTAGCAATAGATAGTCTGCAAAATATGACGGCAATGGATGTACTCAATCAGCTAACCACTTACTTTGGGGCTAATCCGGATTCCATTAAAAATATTGGCAATTTTGCCTTTGTCTTTTTAAAAGGAACCATTGGCTTTGTCATCAGCTTCTTTATTGTTTTTTTTGTCGGACTCTATTTAATGCTGGATAAGGAAAAAATCAGTGATCAGGTTGATCGCTTTGCTAAAGCGGTGTTAAACAAGACTTTATACAATGGAAGTCACTGGGCGATCCTGACCATCGATGAAATTTTTTATAAATATTTTACCGGAAAAATTCTGACATCAATGTTGATTGGGTTTTTGTTTTATCTGGGACTTTTGGTGATAGGCGTGGATTATGCGCCCTTATTTGGTGTGATTGTTGCCGTTACCAATGTGATTCCTTATTTTGGCCCAATTATTGGGGCGGTACCGGCCATCGTCATTACCTTTATCGATGATCCGACCAAAGCCCTTTGGGTGGGAATATGGATTCTTATTGTCCAGCAATTTGATGGGAATGTTTTAGCACCAAATGTATTGGGAAAAATTGTTGAACTCAATCCCTTCTGGGTATTATTCTCGGTTATTGTCGGGGGCAGTCTTTTTGGCCTGTTGGGGATGTTTGTGGCGATTCCGATGTTTGCAGTGATCAAAGTGTTTTTTGAAGAAGGACTGACTCGGTGGGAACGAAAAAAAGAGGCGCTTGAAAAACTACAGGGATAAACAGTAACAAAACTATTTAGAATAATTGCGGGGGAAACCCCTTGAATAAGGAAAGGACAGAGATAAATGGAAAGTGTATTTGACGTACTACAGGAGCGGGGATTTATTGAACAATGTACTCACGAAGAAGAGATAAAAAAATTACTGGCAGAAGAATCCGTTTCTTTTTATATCGGGTTTGATCCAACGGCTGACAGTCTTCATATTGGACATTTCATTCAGATTATGGTGATGGCTCATATGCAACGTCATGGACATCGACCGATTGCGTTGATTGGAGGAGGAACCACGATGATTGGGGATCCTTCTGGCCGGTCAGATATGCGTCAGGTGATGACGTTGGAACGGATTGTTGAGAATGGTGAAAAATTTAAAAAAGTCTTTGAAAAATTTCTGACCTTCGAAGATGACAAGGCGGTGATGCTCAATAATGCCCAGTGGTTACTTCCGCTTAATTACATTGACTTTTTACGGGAAATTGGAACCCATTTCTCTGTAAACCGGATGCTGACGGCAGATTGTTATAAATCGCGGCTCGAAAAAGGACTGACCTTTCTGGAATTCAATTACATGCTGCTCCAGGCCTATGATTTTTATGTGCTGCATAAAGAGCAGGGCTGTAAGATGCAGTTTGGTGGCAATGACCAGTGGTCAAATATTATTGCTGGCGTTGAGCTGGTTCGTCGCAAAGATGCAAAACAGGTCTATGGCATGACTTTCTCACTACTGACCACCAGTGAGGGTATTAAAATGGGCAAAACAGCCAAAGGGGCATTGTGGTTGGATCCGGAAAAAACATCGCCCTACGAATTTTACCAGTACTGGCGAAACATTGCCGATGCCGATGTGGAAAAATGTCTGGCGCTTTTGACCTTTATTCCGATGGACGAGGTGCGGCGTTTGGGAGCTCTTAAGGACTCAAAAATCAATCAGGCCAAGGAAATCCTGGCTTATACAGTCACCGAGATTATTCACGGCACAGAAGCCGCCCAGGAAGCTCAAAATGCGGCCCGCAAGCTTTTTGCCGGAGATCAGGGAGATGCTGAAATTCCAAGTGTGGATTTATCTCAATCAGAGCTGGGCGACGGCATGGATATTCTGTCAATACTTGAAGTGGCAAAGTTGATCCCGACCCGCAGTGAAGGTCGTCGTTTGATTGACCAGGGCGGAGTGCTGCTAAATGGTGAAAAAGTATCCGATTTTAAACTGCTGGTAACACTGGCAGATTTTAAAGACAAGAAAATTGTTCTCAAAAAGGGCAAAAAAGCGTTCAAGCAAATAAATCTAGTATAGAAGGTGACCAGATGATCAGTTCAAAACCTGTGAGAGGTACCCGGGATATTTTACCCGAGGAAATGAAAATTCGGGATCGGTTGGAACAACAGATATTGTCAGTCTACCGTTCTCATGGCTTCAGCCGGATTGAAACCCCGGTGATGGAAAATCTCGAACTGCTGTTGGGCAGTGATGGTGGCGAGAACTTAAAAATGCTGTTTACCATATTAAAGCGTGGCGAAAAGCTGGATTTGAATCCGGAAGCCAGTGTAACGGATCTTTGTGATATGGGTCTTCGCTTCGATCTGACCTTGCCCCTGAGCCGATTTTATTCGAACAATCAGGAAGTGCTGGAAACACCGTTTAAGGCAATACAGATTGGCAATGTCTTTCGGGCGGAACGACCGCAAAAAGGCCGATTTCGGGCCTTTAAACAATGCGATATCGATATTATTGGCGATCCCACCGTTTCGGCTGAGATTGAGCTGATGGATACCACGGCCAAAGCGCTGCTGGCGATGGGGTTTGCCGGGTTTACGATAAAAGTGAATCATCGTCAGCTCTTGAGTGAAGTCATTATTAAAGCTGGATTTGCTGCGGATCAGGTCGGAACCGTTTGTATTGCTCTGGATAAACTGGATAAAATCGGAGTTGCCGGGGTAACCAGTGAATTGTTGGAGAAGGGACATGCACAGGAAAAAGTTGACCAGTTGATGACCTGTGTGAACGGCATTGATCTGGACAATTTGGAACAGTGGGTGGAAGATGCTGCGGCTGTTAGCCAATTAACCGAGGTGATTAACACCGTTAAAATCCTTGCGAAAGAACAGTTTGATGTTGTTTTTGACTTTTCGCTGATCCGGGGAATGGGTTATTACACCGGTCTGATTTTTGAAGTCAGCTACGGCCCCTATGGTTATTCCATTGCTGGTGGTGGCCGTTATGACAATATGATTGGCAAATACAATAAAGTTTCAGTACCGGCAGTGGGTTTCTCGATTGGCTTTGAGCGAATCATTACGATTCTTATGGAAGAGCAGAAAGATGCCCAACAAGTTGATTCGGCAATCATTCTGTTCTACGATCCGCAGAGCAGCAATATGGCAGAGGTTATCGGTGAAGGTGATCGCTGGCGGATAAAAGGGTATCGGGTCAATCTGGTGGCCATGAAGAAGAAATTCGGTAAACAGATTACCGCCTGGGATAATGGACAATACGAAGGCTTTGTGGTTTTTGGTCGTGATGAAGCGATAAAAAATTTTTAGAAGAACTGATTTTTACTGCCCCAGACACCAGTTGCGATGCGTGTAACGGTGTTTGGGGTTTTATTTTTATAAAGACACAATTTTTTAAGAATATATCGATTTCTTGTGTTATAATGCTCTATTGAGAGTTAACAATGAGACCCAAAATAACAATAAAGGAAAAATGAATGCCGAAAAAGATAAATTTAATTGCCACTGTCGCTTTTGGAATCGAAAGTGTGGTAAAAGACGAAATAAAAAAACTGGGCTACGAGGTAACCGAAGTTGAGAACGGAAAAATCCGTTACTCCGGGCCGCTAGAAGCCATTCCCCGATCCAATCTCTGGCTTCGCTGCGCTGATCGGGTGCTACTGGAGATTGGCCGTTTTAAGGCTGAAACCTTTGATGAATTGTTTGAAAAAACGAAAGCGCTACCTTGGGAAAACTGGATCCCGGTTGACGGCGAATTTCCGGCGGCTAAAATTACCAGTGTTAAATCAACGCTGTTTAGTAAATCGGACGGACAGCGAATTGTCAAAAAAGCCGTGGTGGAACGCTTAAGATCGAAGTATCAGGTCGATTGGTTTGATGAGAATGGCGGAAAGTATCCGATTCATATTCAAATTCTTAAAGATGAAGTCACCCTTTCCATCGATACCAGTGGCTCTGGTCTTAATAAGCGGGGGTACCGCCAATATGGCAATGAGGCGCCGCTAAAAGAAACCATTTCTGCGGCGCTGGTTTATCTATCCCGGTGGCGACCAGATCGAGTTTTTCTCGATCCTCTTTGTGGATCCGGAACGATTGTCATTGAAGCGGCGCTGATCGGTAAAAATATTGCCCCGGGGCTGAAACGGGATTTTGTCTCTGAAACCTGGGACGCCATTCCGCCGGAATTGTGGGAACAGGCTCGTCAGGAAGCCCGGGATGCCATCAATGACAAAGAATTTTTGTTGCTGGGATCCGATTGTGATGCCAATGCGCTAAAACAAGCCCGGACGAATGCAGAATTGGCTGGCGTTTCAGATTTGGTCGCTTTTCAAAAACTGCCGGTTCAGTCGGTATCCACCAAGAAAAAATATGGGGTCATTATCACCAACCCGCCCTATGGTGAGCGAATCGGCGAAGAAAAAGAAATTCAACGCCTCTATCGGGATATGGGTAAGGTCTTTCACAGTCTGGATAGTTGGTCTTATTTTATTATTACCGGTTATGAAAAGTTTGAGAAATATTTTGGCGAAGTGGCAACCAAGAATCGCAAGCTTTATAATGGCGACATTAAGACCTACTATTATCAGTACTATGGACCACTGCCGCCACGAAAACGAAACCCTGTCGATGAAGCCCAAAATATGAATGCAGAAACTGAAATAAACACACAAGCCAATAAATAAACGAAATAATGCAAGAATCGGTTTATCGAGAAATAAATCGAATTAAAATAAAAGAATAGGTGAAAAGATGAAACGAGTATCAAATAGTCGCTCAAACAGCAGCAAGACCAGTGACAAGCCCCGAGGGAAAAGAAATGACCAGGCGGCAAATGGGGATAAAAGGCCCCGCAAGTTTGAAGAACGTGGGGAAAAGGACGATAAAAAACCACGGAAATTTGACAGTCGAGATTCCCGGGAGGAGCGTGGCCCCCGTCGCTTTGACGATCGGCGACCACAACGCAAGTTTGATGGATATAATCGGGAAGATGAAGGCGTTACCGCAGAAACGTTTGTAATTGTCGGAAAAAACCCGGTGATGGAAGCACTTCGTTCCGGTCAGGAAATCGACAAGTTATTGATTTTAAAAGACAATACCGATCATGTTCTTAAAAAGATTACCGATGCAGCGAAAAAACAGAATATCATTATTCATTCGGTCGAAAAAGCCAGACTGGAGTATCTGGCTGATGGTCAGGTACATCAGGGGATTGTGGCGTTGATGGCGCCATTTCCCTATAGTAATCTTCAGGATATCTTAAATCATGCCAAAAGCAAGGGTCGAGCCCCCTTTATCGTTATTCTCGATCATCTGACGGATCCCCATAACTTGGGGGCGATAATACGGAGTGCCAATATTTGTGGGGCTGACGGCGTCATCATTCCCAATCGCCGCTCGGCTTCGCTAACAGCGGTTTCGGTAAAGGCTTCATCTGGAGCAGTATCCCATACCCCGATTGTTAAGGTGACCAATCTCAGCCAGACGATTGAAGAGCTCAAGAAAAAAGGGTTCTGGATCATGTCGACGGATATGAAAGGGAATCCCTATTATAAAGCCGATTACAAGGGGTCATTGGCCATTGTTATTGGTAACGAGGGGAGTGGAATCAGCGAGAAGATCAAAAAGCAATGCGATTTTTCAGTATCGATTCCCGTACATGGCGAGATTGAATCCTTTAATGCATCAGCAGCAGCAGCGATCATTTTTGCAGAGGCTGCCAAACAGCGATTTCAATGAAAACCATATTAATTGTGGATGGTTATAATGTCATTCATGGTTCAGATGATTTAAAACGTCTTTCAGAAATTCAGTTGGAAGAAGCCAGGCTAAAGTTGATCGATGATTTAAATGGCTACAGCGGATTTAAAGGATGGGAAACCATCCTTGTTTTCGATGCCTATCAGCAACAATCATTGGAAAAACGGGAAGAAGTCCATGGCCGGATCAAAGTAGTGTTTACCGAAAAGAATAAAACCGCCGACAGCTATATTGAAAAGCTTGTCTATAGCCTCCCGAAAGCTTATAACGTTCGGGTGGTAACGTCAGATTTTACCCTTCAGCAAATGGTCATGGCCAACGGCGCCGAGCGGGTTCCAGTGCGGGAGTTGATCCAGGATATGGAAGCGTCGTTGAAGAATTTTCGGGATGATAAGAGAAAAAGCGTCCCGAAACAGGGTCTTAAGCTCAGTGATTTTTTGGATGAAGAAACCCTGGATCAATTTAACAAAATGCGTGTTAAAGAATAATGTGAGGAAAAGATGGTTAAGCTAAGCAATGATAAACTAGCGGAATCGGAAATCGTCAGGCGTGCCCAGCAGGGGGACAAAGAGGCAGAGGAGTATCTTCTGGAAAAATATCGAAAAAATGTCCTGATCCGAGCCCGTTCTTATTATCTGGTTGGCGGGGATCATGAGGATTTGATTCAGGAAGGGATGATTGGGTTACTAAAGGCTATATGGGACTTTCGCCCTGATCGGGAGACACAATTTGCAACTTTTGCCAATCTTTGTATCGAACGCCAAATTCAAACAGCGATCAGCTCGGCGAATCGTCAGAAACATATGCCACTTAACAATTCGGTATCAATTTATGCGGCTGTTTCGGAAGAAGACCCTGGAAATACGATTTTTGACCGATTGGCAGCTAAAAAAAGTGTGGAGCCGGGAGTAAAATTAATTAAAGAAGAAGAATTGGAACAGCTGATGATTGATGTTAAACGGGAATTGTCCAGCTTTGAGAAAAAAGTTCTGGCACTTTATATCCAGGGGGCCTCCTATTATGAGATTTCCAGAATATTAGCGTGTGGAAATAAATCGGTGGACAATGCCTTGCAGCGCATTCGAAAAAAAATCGGTAAAAAGATTTAAAAAACAGTTGACAAAAATGGCAAAACAAACTATTATAGAGAAGCTGAATTAATAAGCACGTGGGAGAATGCCCGAGTGGCTAAAGGGGGCGGACTGTAAATCCGTTGACGACGTCTACGATGGTTCGAATCCATCTTCTCCCACCACTTTATTATAAGCCCTCATAGCTCAGTAGGTAGAGCACCACCATGGTAAGGTGGGGGTCTCCGGTTCAAATCCGGATGAGGGCTCCATTTTTATATCATAAATTAAATTTGACATAGTGGTTAAACGATAATATTTAGATTTATAAGGAGAATACAAATGGCAAAGTCAAAATTTGAAAGAAATAAGCCCCACGTAAATGTTGGAACAATTGGTCACGTTGACCACGGTAAAACGACATTAACAGCGGCCATCACATCTGTATTAAACAAACGATTTGGAACCGGTGAAGCCGTAGCATTCGAAAACATCGATAAAGCCCCAGAAGAAAGAGAACGTGGAATCACTATTTCCACCGCTCACGTTGAATATGAAACAGCGAACCGTCATTACGCCCACGTTGACTGCCCGGGCCATGCCGATTATGTTAAGAACATGATCACTGGTGCTGCCCAAATGGATGGTGCCATCCTGGTTGTTAGTGCGGCTGATGGTCCAATGCCACAGACCCGTGAACATATCCTGTTAAGCCGTCAGGTAGGCGTGCCTTATATCGTTGTTTTCTTAAACAAAGTTGATATGGTCGATGACGAAGAATTACTGGAATTAGTTGAAATGGAAGTTCGCGAACTGCTTGACGAATACGAATTCCCAGGTGACGATACCCCAATCATTCCCGGATCGGCATTACGTGCCTTAGAAGATCCAGACGGCGAATGGGGCGACAAAATTGTTGAACTGATGACTGCTGTTGACAACTGGATTCCAGATCCAGAACGTGATACCGACAAACCATTCCTGATGCCAGTGGAAGATGTTTTCTCAATCACTGG